>NZ_JAYGIF010000112.1:0-41868 GCF_034931345.1 Pseudanabaena sp. CCNP1317
GCATTCAAGACATCGCAGTTTTTTTAATTTTCTTGTCAACCTTTTAGCTGGGTTGGTTGCTTATACATATCGAGAGACTAAACCTGCTTTAGATCTTCTCTTCAAAGGCTTGCCTGCTCTTCCTCCTGCCATCTTTTAGTGCGTCGAACTCACGTTAATTGAGTGGCGGCGCTCCGCGCCGCCACTCAATTAGTTTGGTTAGTAATGAGGCGGCGCTCTGCACCGCCTCATTACTAACCAAACTGCAACGCTTGACCACGCACATCAGGATTAACTTTGCCATTAGCATACACGACCTGACCACCGACAATCGTAGTATCAGCCCAGCCTGTGAGTTCCCATCCAGCGAAGGAACTCCAGCCACATTTAGTCAACAAATCTTCATTTTTTACAGGTTTATAGTTAAGAAGATCTACTAATACTAAATCAGCATCCCAACCAATCCGAATCTCGCCTTTATTGGCGATTTTGTACCCTGTAGCTACATTTCTGCTCATCCATTCACTGACCTGATGCACAGTACAACGTCCTTTCATTGCTTCCGTCAACATCAGCGCTAGAGAAGTTTCTACCCCTGGCATTCCTGATGGCACATTAGCTGGCTCTAGCAATACAGTCTCCTTAGAGGATTTTTCGGATTGGTTGGATTGATGATCTTCACTGGCGGCTAGTCCTTTTTCCACTAAGGTATGCGGCGCATGATCAGTGGCAATAAAGTCGATTACACCATCTAACAGGGCTTGCCACAATATTTCTTGATCGCGGGGCGATCGCAAGGGGGGATTCATTTGCGCTAGAGAGCCAATTTTCTCGTAAGCCCCAATATTCATTAGCAAATGCTGCGGTGTCACTTCGGCTGTCACCCATGCAGGTTTTTCTTGACGCAAAAATTCTGCCTCTTCCCCTGTGGACATATGCAAGATATGCAACCGTCGCTGATATTTTTTAGAAAGCTTTACGGCTAGTTTGGTTGCATTGAGCGCCGCTTGATTGTCCTGAATTAAGGAATGCTTAGCAGGATCTTTACTATCGGCAAATTCAATGCGGCGTTGAGCAATTCTGGCTTGATCCTCAGCATGAACTGCGATTAGGCGATCGCCCTGCGAGAAAATCTTATCTAACAGATCCTCTTGATCGATCAACAAATCACCATGCATCGATCCCATAAATATTTTGATGCCACAGGTAGGATTAGCCGAGAGCAAGTCTGGTAATACTTCGCCTGTCGCCCCAATAAAAAAGCCGTAATTAACTACACATTTGCTAGCCGCTCGACTAAGTTTGTCATCCAACGCCGCCTGTGTAATCGTCAATGGGCGCGTATTCGGCATTTCTAAAAAGCTAGTCACGCCACCCTTCGCACAGGCATGACTCGCCGATCGCAAATCCTCTTTATGCTCTAACCCTGGTTCCCGAAAATGCACTTGCGGATCGATGACTCCCGCTAGCAAAGTCAAACCCTGTGCTTCGATGATTTCTAAAGGCTGATCATCAGTACTTAGCTCAGTGGGATTGAGGGAAGGGGCGATCGCTGCAATCTTGCCATGTTGAATATATACATCGCCAATTAAAGTTTGGCGATCGGGCAAAATAATCGTGCTTTGTCTAATTAATATACTCAAAATAAAATTCCTTATAAAATTCTTTTAAATGTGTCTTGTAGGATGCGTTAGTGCAACGTAACGCATCCATTAGCTTTAAATGTAGGATGCGTTAGTGCAACGTAAAGCATCCATTAGTAGCCAGCAATTAGTCAACAATGATGGGTTACGCGATCCCATCCTACGTTTAATTCCCACAACTTTAGGCTGTGTTGCAAAGAACCAGATTTTCGGTAGTGCGGCGCAGCCGCGCCACCAAACGAAGTAGTTAAAAATTAAGATACTCCTTAATAATCTCAATTTGCTTTTCTTCGATCAGCTTTTGGTCGGGATATTTAGGGAGTTTGGTATTTTTCATCGCTGATTCCATCTCCTGCTCTAGCTTACTGACCTCAGCGATGAGGGTGTCATAGGGTACTTCGCCATTACGGATTTGACGGATAAATTGAGCATCACCTGTGATTTCTCGGTTAGGAATCACGCCCTCTCCCTTCAAAATCTCAATCCCAGATTTGAGGAGGCGATAGCAATGCCCAGAATGCTTGCTGTCATATCCCACCTTCTCCTCAATCTCTGCACGTTTGGAATTACGATTTTTGCGCCATGACTGGAAAGCTTCGTATTCTTGTAGTGCTTGTCGATAGGTTTGAGTATTGTGTAGCAAGGTAATAAATTCATTGGTTGACCTCGTGTAGTACTGCACTGCGGGAAGCAATTCTTCAGCTAATGGATATTGCTTGAGTAAACCCTTGTAATCAACATGGGTTAGCAATTCGGTAGCCACTTCGCTATATTGGCTAGCATCCTTAATTAAAATATAGAGAAACTCAAGAAAGGCATTTAACTGTTCTTTGCGTAAGGGATTTTCCTCTAGTCCGTAGTCTTTGGGGTTTGGTGGCAACGAGAAAAAATCTGGGTCTTCTTTATACCGCAGTAACCATTTTCTGTGGGTCTGCACCTTTTTTATTTGGGCGTGAGCATAGCCAGAATAGCTATAGAAAACTTTTTGGCTTAAAAAAGCATCACGGATTTCAATTAAAGATTCGCCAAATCTAGTTAGAATCAGATAGTCACTTCTATCTATCCATAACAATTCAAGAATATTGGGATTGTTGAGTGTTGCCAAATGACAAAATTTTTTGATGTTGTAGATATTACTATCGGTATCGGTCAAAGCTGAATACAGACAATTTGGGTCAGAGAAACTATCTAATTGCTCAAAGTTCTGTGTGCCAATAAAATAAGGCAGCGTGGGAATGCAGATTCCTTTGTAGTCATAGTCGCTATTCTCATTGTGAACCCTATATAGCCTAGAGCCTGTCAAAGCTAGTAAAATTGTTCTTGTTTCAACTTCTAGTCTTTTCATAATTTATCTTTTGACAATAGTATAGGAACTACCTCTTTCATTAGCTCTTTGCAAAGGTTTATTCCTAGCATTGCTTTCAATTACTTCCCAATCAGCATTCTCTAGCACAGCATCCAAGACATCGGATAGATTACAACGCTGCTCATAGGCAATGCGTCTTAGAATATCGTGATGTTCTGGCAGAACATATACAGGCTTTCTCTGTGTTTGCGCCATTTTTAACTTAGCAATAAATGGATTGTTGTTATCCTAACATAGCTAAGTGCGTAATTTGACAATTGGCTAATTAGCTATTTTAATATAAGTAGTCCATATTGTTCCTCTATTTAATTGATTTGATTGGTATATCAATAAACTTCTAGGGAACGAGCAATATTCGATTTAAGTCTTTCCATGCCTCATTTTCTTCTTCGCTAAGCCAGTCTTTCGCTAAGGAGGATTCTAGTAAGTGAGGTTGCTCTCTAGTTTCCATAAAGTCATCGGAGAAGAGATCGAGGCTACTCCAGAGGGTTTGCCAAGGGTTGTTTTTGGGGATTAGGCGATCGCGGTTACAGTCTAAAGCTTTCACAGTGGCGCGTCCTGTTGGTGTATTGCCTAATAATCGCAGTTTATCGTTAGACCAGACAAAATGATCTTGCCAGCGATCGCTGCGTGGATTAAATAGAGGAGTTTCTATTTTTGTTTCGGGATCGATCACAGTATTTTTTGTGTACTTCTGGCGATTGCAATGGAAGCAAGCAAGGGCAAGGTTATCAAGATTATCATTACCTCCTTGAGATTTAGGCAGGACATGATCTATGGTGAATTGAACGAATTGCCATTTTTCTACAGCATGACAGTATTCGCACAGTCCGTTTGCACGATCTCGAACTTGGGCTTTGATGGTTTCGGTTATGTTACGCGCCATGTTGGATTTCTGGCTGAGTTGTGGCGATGTTTTCGAGTAAGAAGTTATTGCGAATCATCCGATTTACAAAGCTGAGATAGTCATCGATCGCGGCAAAATCATCTAGTTCTTGTTCTTCTGTTTCAGTGAGTGGGTTTTCTTCGCGTTTGTCGAGTAAGTTCTCGATACGTTGTTGGATCTTTTTCGATGCGCGAAAGATCATTACTCCGTCTTGTAGTGTTATAGCGATCGCGCCATCAAGGGGAAGATTTTTGGGTAATGTGGTAATTGGGGCAATTGTTGAAGTATTCATTTTATTTCTCCTGTCTTACATTTCAGATAGCCAAGCTTTGATTTGATTGATGAGTTCTTGGGTGGTTTGTCCTCCAGTAAATGGGCGTATTTGGATTGGTACTAGGCTTTGGCATAGTTGCGCGATCGCCTCGTTAGCACTTTTGCCATAAAGGGCGATCGCTAATTCATTTATCCATTTAAACTCCATAGAGCTTATTCACCATTTGGTCTAATTCTTGATATGTATCTCGAATATCTTCAATTTTTTGTTTAATTTCGGCGGTTAGGCGATCGCATTCTGCAAACACTCTGGCAATATCAGCATCAGTTCTAGGAATTCTTCCTTCATCCAATAAACTCTGCCAAGTAAATCCACAATCTGCAAATTTAGGTAAATAATTTTTCAGATACTCTAATACGAGAGGACTATCTGATTGTAAAAGCTCAGTACGTCCTAGCAGAAGCTTATTATCATTAACTTTCACCTTAGAAATCAACTGATTGTAATCTCCAATCACTTCAAAATTGACTGATTCGGCACTAACAAAATCCCAACTAGGAGGATTTACTAAGTCTAGTACCGTAAAGAAATTAACTTCTATTCTAATACTGTCATTTCTATAATTGAATTGAATTTTATGCCCTATATTCACTAACTCATGAATTTCCCAATTCCATGCAATCAAATTATCAACTGAGTCAATAAATGGCTGTTGTTTTTTTAAAGAGATATTTTTAATTGGAAACTCTTTTAAATCATCTGGATAAATACGACTCTTCGCAGGTTTTCCTACAGTGGTCGTCATAATATTTTCATCACGGTTATTTTCCAGTAAAAATCTCTTACCAAAGCTAGACGCTAGGATTGCCGAGATATAGCGCAAGTCAAATTTTTTCGATAAAGATGCTTGCTGTTTAGCGCGATCAAAAATCTTAACTTTTTTGCCTTGTCCATCTCCTAAAGTACGCTGATACTTTTTCGAGAATTCATACATTTGCCTAGGTTCATCTTCTAATCTTTTGATTTTATAAATGTCTTCCCATTTGACGCAAATTCTGACACTATCAGGGACATAAAAACCATCACCAGCAGTGGCTCCACGATCATAAGTTGGGAAAGAGGTCATGCCAAATAAAATCTTAGGAAGATCATATAATTCAGGAATTGTTATTCTACTAACTTTACTAGGCACTCTTTCTGTATTCCATTCCAAATATCTAATTTTATCTACAGAGAATTCGGCAATTATATTTTCTCCATCTAGATATTTTTTTAAATTAATATCTGTTGGAGTATCGGACAACAAATCATCTTTGCGAAATTCTCCTTGCTCAGAGTGTAGAACCATCGCTTTAGAACAATAACAAATATCTTCTAAATCAGTTATATTCTCAAAAGTGTTTGTTACTGTAAATTGCTTAAACACTTTGGCAGTATGTTCACTCTGAGCTAGAGATTCTAAATTTTCTACTTTGTCAAAAGAGCTTGCATGTAATAATCTTTTCGTTTGATGACTATCACTTGGTTCTACATTTTTCAAAAAGAAAATTGTATTATGTACAACAGCATCAGGAAAAAGCTTAATATTATTCAAAAAATCAACTTGAGTAATCGTTAAAGAATTGGCTAGATAATCTCGAAGCTTTTCGGCATAATTATTTGATTGAATCCCTCTAGATACAATTAAACCAAGCTTGCCATTTGGTGCAGTTAATTTACAAGAAAGTTCTACAAATGGTACAAATAAATCCCATTTTTCATGCAAAGTTTCATATCTACCACTTTGCTCGATAGTGCGTCGGTATTTATCAACATTTGGTTCATCAGCTTTGACATAGGGAGGATTACCAACCACAAAATCAAATCCATTAGAAAATAATTCACCTCTACGGTTTTTTATCTGCGATACAGTCGAAAGTTCTTGATCTAAAACAGGATTGAGAAGATTTGAACGAATATTTTCTACTCTTGGCAACAAAAGAGAATCCGTATTGTAAACATTAAATCTATCTATAGAACAGTCTCGTAAGTCTCCTGATTCTTTAATCTGTTTGAGTAAATCAATGACTTGAATTAATAAGTTAGTCTCAGCCAAATAACAAGCAAATGGATTAATATCCATACAAAATAATGAGTCTTTAATCTGTTGAACGATTCTAGGAATAATACTAATCTTGGGGTTTTTATAGCTTTTAATCAATCGCTGTGCCGCATGAACTAAAAAACTACCTGAACCACCAGATAAATCTAAAATCTTCTTATTACGAATACCCGCAGGATTATCTGAAGTATAACCAATGGTATCTAAAATATATTCCACTACTTTCTGTGGTGTGAAATATCTTCCCTGTTCATGTTTTCCTGCTGTAACATAGCGACTATAAACCATGCCTATAATATCACTGTCAATTTTTTTTAAATTGAAATCATTCAGAATATACAAAACCTCAATTAAGGTATTTGCATTCATATGATACCAATTAAATAAATCTTCATTACTAAAGAAATGGGCATAAATACTTTGAGCAGATCGATAGGACATTTCTAAGAGATAATCCATCGACATTCCTCGGGCAAAGTCTAAATATTGTGGTTCAACTTCGTCTTTCCATTTTTTAAACCCGCCATTAGAAAACTTACGTTTAATCAAACCCTTATCTTCACAAATTCTCACCATCAATAGCCTAATTACATATACATAGGCAGTCTGACGGGCAAATTCAGTTTTTAATTTCAATTCATCAGCATCTTGAAAAATTGTTTTCGTAACTAAGTCTTTCCAAGAATTGAAAAACTGATGTGCTTTAATCGCTCGCTCATATTTAATACTTTGCTGAGCTTGCCAAGCTTGCCAACTAATTACTGTATCTTGATATTCTTCTAACTTCTCCACTAGTTTGGCATCTAGTTTTGTGATTTTACGCTGTGGTTTGATTTTAATACCTAGCTCTTTTTGTTTCGATTCAGAAATTGGTGATAGTAAATCTAACTGATCGGCTTTAAGACTCTTGCCTGAATTGTTGGGTAGAGATTCTCGTTTTTGCTCAGCCTCTTTCAGTCTTGCCAAAAACTTTTCACCTAATAAACTAATTGTACCGCTAGGATTTTGAGCATATTCAAGTAATTTTTTATCTGCCCAAGAATAATCATCAACTTCTGCTAAACCAGATACTCTTAAATAATTAAGAATTTCTTTGTGTAATCTTGTAATAACTTGAGATGTAGTTAGTTCTTCATTGTCTTTGCTATTGCCATTCCCATTAACTAAATAGGTTGACTTAATATAATCTTCATATTCACCTAAAAGTAATTCTAGTTGATATAAAACATCACCTTCTAGTAAAGCGATCGCCTTTTTTAAGTCACTAATTAAAAGCTCATCAAAATTGGAATTGTTCGATTGAGAATGGGCTTCTATTTCCCATTCTTCTATCGGGCGGCAAATCTTATCAATCTTCCTGTTAATTCCTTCAAAATTTTGCCTATGAAATCTCCGAAATAAACCGTTAAGTGCTTGCTGTTGTTCAAAAGTTAAAGCTACAATCCCTCCTTCGACAAAAGTTTGTACAACTTGTTGAATATCTAAATGTAAAACTGGAGTCGAATAACTAGGATTTGACAAATCCCAACCTAGCAGCAATTTGCCATTACAGACTAAACCCAAGCTATAGCCTCGGCTAGTTGCATAAGTTGCCAATTGCTTTAGAGGAGCAGATTTTCTTAGGTCATAGGCAGTATGCTTGTCTTCGACTAAAAAGCATCGACAATCATCCGATAATTTCACTTGAAAGTCGGGTCGGGAACTATCTTTGGTTCCACCTGTTTGATTTTGGGTAATATGCCCAGACTCAAAACCCAAAGCCTTAATTAAAGGATCGATAATCTTTGCATCAACAATGTTTGCTTCATCATTAGTTTGAGGCTCTGCAACGTATTCTAAGTAAGTTTTACCATCATAAAAATTATTGCTAGTAAATATTTCAAAAAAATTAGCTGCAAACTCTTCAAACGTATTCATGCTGCTTTGTGTGTTGAGTTGATTTTATTTAACTGTTACAGTCAATTGTAGTCCCAAACTATCCAACCACGCCGCCAACTCATACACCGCTTGACTTTTATCACTTGCGCCAAAATCTTTCACCCATTGCCGATCGCAATCATCACCTAATGCGATCGCCACATCATCAAGCGCCGAAGCCAACAACTCAGGCTCAGGATCGGATTCCTCCAAAATTGCCGCAATATAGCCAGCCGCCCTTTCAGGATCTTTGAGCGAATTAACTAAATACTCTTGATAATCTCTACTAGTCGGAACCTTCACGCTTTGCATAGTCTCTCCAATACTCCTTAGCTAACTTAATATCTCGATCCTGCGTACTCTTATCACCACCACACAGCAACAGCACCACCACAGAGCCAACTTGCCCAAAATAAACCCGATAACCCGCACCATAATCGATCTTGAGTTCGCATACACCCTCACCAGCAGATCTGTAATTGCCTAAATTTCCCAGCGTTACTCTTTTAAGTCTAGCCGCTATTTTATCCTGTGCCACGCGATCGCGTAAGCCATCAAGCCACTGAGTAAAAGGACGCGAGCCATCAGACCTTGCATATTCACGAATTTTCTTGGGTTGTGACTCCATAAAATAAATGCTTGAGTGGGGACAGATAACGACATTTAAGACAGATATTATCTTCCCTCAAATGTCCTTCACTTCCACAATTACAAACGCTAAGTTAAGCACATCGAACTCAACTTAGTTATGAACACCCACAAACAAATCCAACAGATCGCCGCAACCGATGAACTCCTCGATCAAGCGATCGCCCTTACCCCCATCCGCAAACCCAAAGACCTCAACCACCTCCAACGCCGCCAACAACAACGCGCCATTAGCAACGACATGATCCGCGTCGCGATCGCCTACGGACAACAACGCAGCGATCGGCACGGCGCGATCGTCTACACATTAAGCGATCGCCAACTCAAAACCAGTCCCTACGCCAAATTCACCGACACCCTCAGAGGATTGCAAGTCATCTGTTTACCAGACCTGCAAACCCTCCAAATCCTCACCACCTATTGGAACTTCGACAGCAAACGCAAAGCCAGAAAATAAACCTATGCAAAACTCCAAAGACCTCAGAGCCATCTCCCAACTGCTCAAACAAGCCCAAACCATGATCGACAAATACAATCTCCCGCCGCAAAAATTTCTCGAACAATTAGGATTGCTGCAAACTCAACCCGAAACCGAAATTGTCTTTGAAAGAACTGGCGGACGGTTCCATCTCTTCAAAGCCCTCGAAGAAGCCAAAGAACGAGTCGTGATCAAATGTCCTTGGGCAAGCGATCGCGCCATCGACAACGACCTGATGCTACGGCTCAACTATGCCCTCGACCAAGGCGTACAGATCGATCTCGGCTGGGGCTACCAATACGACATCGGCACTGTCATCAAACAAGACCGTCACGGCAACCTCACCTTCGCCGCCGAAGGACAATATCGCTATAGCGCCATGTCCAAACTCTTCCAACTGCAAAAAAGCTACAGCGATCGCCTCCACCTCAAACTCACAGGCGGACATAGCAAATACTTTGTCTGCGATCGTCAATTCGCCTATGTCGGCAGTCACAATATTCTCAGTTCCACCATTCCCAATCTCAAAAGCACCTATCCCGACCTCCAAGGCGATGAAACAGGAACAATCCATCGAAATCTCGAAATGATTCAAAAACTGATTAACCGCTACGATCAAGCGATCGATCTCACAGGCTCCGATTTGTTCTCAACCGCAAGATTGACAGCATGAATTTTATGTTGCAAAGCGATCAAGATCTCCGACTTTTTCTTTGCTATTACAGAACAATTCTGCTAATCACAAAAAAAGTTGGAGATCTGAGCCTTTACTCTTTCAGCTTTATTTAGCCACCGTTGCGTGATATGAGAGATAATTGGATTTTATAACGTTTACAAATTCATGTCTGTTCGAGTTCGTATTGCACCAAGCCCAACGGGTAACTTACACATCGGCACAGCCCGTACCGCCGTATTTAACTGGCTGTATGCCCGTAACCAAGGCGGGACATTTATCCTCAGAGTCGAAGACACCGATCGCGAAAGATCTAAGGATGAATATACCCAAAATATCTTAGAAGGCTTGGCTTGGTTGGGGATTGACTTTGATGAGGGGCCATTTTTTCAAACACAACGTAGCGATCGCTATATTGCCACCGTACATAAACTTTTAGCCGAGAAAAAAGCCTACTTTTGCTACTGCACCGAAGCTGAGCTAGAGACAATGCGTGAGGCTCAAAAAGCCAACAAACAAGCACCACGCTACGACAATCGCCATCGCAATCTTACCGACGAGCAACGTCAAGCCTTTGAAGCCGAAGGTCGTCGCCCCGTAGTTCGCTTCATCATTGAGGAACCACGCACAGTTGCATGGAATGACCTAGTACGCGGCAATGTCTCATGGAGCAGCAGCGATCTTGGTGGTGATATGGTCATTGCCCGTGTTGATGAGCAAGGCAATATCGGCTTGCCACTGTATAACTTTGCCGTAGTTGTCGATGACATCGATATGGAGATCACCCAAGTTATTCGTGGAGAAGATCATATTGCTAACACCGCCAAGCAAATTCTCATTTATGAAGCATTAGGAGCAACACCACCGCAGTTTGGTCATACGCCACTAATTCTTAATCAGCAAGGCGCAAAAATCTCCAAACGTGATGGCGCAACTTCCGTTTGGGAATTTCGGAATATGGGCTATATTCCTGAAGCATTCAATAACTACATGGCTCTGCTCGGTTGGTCACCTAGCGATGGCAAGGAACTCTTCACCCTCCAAGAAGCATCCCAAATCTTCAGCTTCGATCGCGTCAATAAGGCAGGAGCAAAATTTGATTGGGATAAACTCAATTGGATTAATAGCCAATATTTGCATTCTTTACCAACAGAAGACGTATGCGATCGCCTAACTCCATTTCTCAAGGAAGCTGGCTATGATTTAGCATCTGTCGATCGCCAATGGTTGCTCGACTTGACTAAACTAATCGCACCAAGTTTAACCCTCTTGACCGATGCCGCCACGATTAGCAAGTTCTTCTTCACTGAGTTTGAAGACTATACCGATGAAGCGAAGGCTACACTACAAGGTGATGCGATCGCAGGTATCATTACCGCTCTCATTGAAGCGCTCAAAGAAACTACGGATCTTGACGCTGATAGTGCTGGCGAAGTAATTAAAACAGTCACTAAGTCTCAAGGTGTCAAGAAAGGAGTTGTGATGAAGTCTCTAAGGGCTTCCCTCACAGGCGATCTGCATGGGCCAGAAATCTTGCCCTCGTTTGTACTACTTCAGCGTAAAGGTTTAGCATTGTCCCGTTTACAACGCGCCTTAACTGTATAACTGATGTTACGTGGAAGGAATTCTTGTGATCGCGTAAGCCTAGGGCTGGCACGGGGGCGCAGCCCCTACAAGATCTAAAATTTATAGGTAGGGGCAATCCCCCCGTGGTTGCCCTGTCATGCTAGCAGCAAGAGATTCATCATCTAAATTCCACGTAATATCAGTGATTAAGTAACAGGTAATAGCAAACTTTGCTCGATCGCCTGTCTGACCGATTGACGGATATAGCAATCACTTTCGAGGCATTCGACTAATAGACGATTAGCATTACAGTATTGACGTAGAAGTTCTATTTGATGGGGGGTGAAGTCCCAGCTTTGACCAATGTTACGATGATTGACGGTCTGTAGACGTAAATCATTTGCCCAAAGTTGCCATTGCACATCACTATCAGCATCGTCAGGACAGTTAGCAATTAACTCTGTTAAAGCATTTGCTAAGTGAGGTTCTTGCATCTCTTGGGCGTACTCTAGAGCTAGACTAAGATCAAGATCAAGATCAAGACCCAGATCTTCTCCATCTTTAGTTTCTAACGCCCGCGCCAAATCAAAGGCTAGATCAAGATTGAGATTGCGATTTTGACAGAGATCAAGGTCAAGTACGAGAGTTCTCGTTAATACGTTTGCCAAATTAATCGGATCGCTCTGAGCGATCGCTCTGCCCAGTGTCAAATAGAAAGCGCGTACCGACTGAAGGCGATCGGGAACTTGAGAAGTTTCCGCTTTTAGTTTGACCCATTGCAACAAGCCTTGTAATTGTTGATCTCCAGCTATCAGGCGATCGCATTGCTCTTTCATTAACTGTAATAATTCATCAGCCGATCGCATCATCCCCACCGCCAGACGCAAAATGTCATGCCAACGGTGATCGGTGATTTTACTCGCTAGCAAGGTCAGCGTATCTTGATTGCCATTGTAAACAAGCTCCCGCGCCGCTAGATATTCCTGAAAAGTTAAATGCGAAAAAGAATAAATTCCCTTAGCACGTTCCACAAACAATCCATGTTGAGATTCTATCGCTTTGATAATTGCTTCACTATCTAGTTGCAACGCCTCCTCATCGATATGCGCCTTAGGCAAATTGCGAATGTAATCGGTGATATAACGTTCCAGATCGACTTGCCGAAAGAAATAATCACCTTGATAAAAGGTTGTACAAGCAACCTGCGCCAAGAGATCTTCTTTCCGTTGCATCGATAGATTTTTGTAAATCTGATGTCGTTCGATATTGCGTTTGGCATCCCATTTTTTGAGCAATACATCTAACCCCTCGCGATAGAGTTCCGAACGATTGGTGGGGAAATCACCAAATTCATCAAATACTAAACATAGGAGCGTGAGCAGTAAAGGATTTGTCGCCAATTCTTGAATAGGGCGATTGTCTTCGACTTTTCGCAGAAAAAGCTCAATATGTCGGGAATTACCAGCAAACCAACGCTGAGCAAACTGAGAAATCTGCAATGGTCGGAAGTTCGCCACCTCAACTTCCGTAAACTTCTCAAATACATATTCCTGCGCTCCCAATCGACTTGTAATTACGAAGCGATTGCTATAGTACTGCTCTGAGAAACTCCGCAGATCTTCGAGAACACGATGCAAATCATCTTCGCGAACTTCATCCAGTCCATCCCAAAATAGAATCGCTCGTCCATGTTGTAAAAGTTGTTTAATCGTTAGCTCATCACCAATGTTATAAGCATGAAAGTCTTGGGCAATATAATCTATTAGCCTTGGCTGAATTTCCACGCCTGCATACTGACGCAATGTCACAAAAATCGGTACTAAATCGCCAAAAATCTCACCTTGCGAACATTTCAAGGCGGTATATTTTAACAGCGTCGTTTTGCCTGCCCCCGGTTTGCCTAGCAACATCAGTTTGCGATAACGATTTAAAGCCTCTATGCTCGACACACGATCTTCATTAATCACGCCCATTTCAATGCGATCGCGTCCATGATAGGTAGCCAGTAAATCCGCAATTCCTAAACGTCGACGGCTTGTAATTTTTTCGAGAACATCAGTTCCTGTATAAATGTTTTCCAGATCAATCGGGTGCGACATATCTAAAACTCGCATGGTGGCACAGCGTTCTTGGATAATCTGGCGACTGCGATAGCGCAGTTGCTGCACCAGTTCTTCGATATCAATATCTAAGGAAACAACACCCTGAGTAGATGGAGCTTGGTTACCAAGCAATAAGGTTTGTTCACTCTGTGGACTGGTTTCGGCATCTAGATAATTTTGCAAAATATGCAAGAGGCGATTATTTTTACCAGGTCCCTTACCACTGATGTCAAACTTCCGATAAATTTCTCCCATGCGTTTGCGATAGGCTTCTTCAGAAATACCCAAAAAACTAGCAACTTCGCGATCTTCGCGATTTTCCCCAAATCTTAATAGGAAAACACTTTCCTGATCGGCAGAAAGCTGATGGGTTTGCGCCATTCGCATCAGAAATTTTTGGGGAAACATAAGTTGTAGAAGTTTTAGCAAGCCAACAGGTTTAGTACTACAGCGTTTAGCACTTAAACGAACCAAAAGAAGATTTTTGAAAGCGTTGCAAAGCAACGCTTTCAAAAATCTTCTTGGTTTGGGTTTAAGTGATAAACGCTGTAAAATGCAAAGCGGCTATGCCGCTTTACCTATGATAAATGCCGATCGCACCATGTATCAATATCTGTTAGTAAGCGATCGCCAATTTCCCAAGGCAATAAATGAGCTGTATTTGGATAACAAATAAATTCGCAATTAGGTAATAGTTTTGCTGTCTCTAGGGTTGATGCAGCCGTAATATGTCGATCTTGCTCAGCCGCGATCGCTAGACAAGGAACTTGAATTTTAGATAAATCATTAGTGCGATCATATCCCTGTCGCAGCGCTTGCATTAAGGCTCTTTGGGCATAGCGCGAGGTTTGTAAATAGGCTTTTGCCCCAGTATGAGAAATTTGATCGTAGGCTGACTTTGTATGTTGCTGAATCAAATATTTGATCAGCGATCGCTTACCAAACCATTCAATATGCCATCGACGCTTTGGCAAAATCCAATGCAACCCAACGGCGATTACTAAATTGACATATTCCCACCAAGCGATTTTGGGTAAGCTACTGCGGGGCTTGGCAGCCGTGGCTATTAAAACTAAACCGATAATCTTGGGACTGAAGTTATTTTGCGATGAACCTCGGAACTCCATCGCCCGAAGTGTCAACTCTATCGCTAAAATCCCACCTAAAGACCATCCTAAAATCAGATATTCCGTAGATGACTGATCGTTTAATGCATCTTGCTGCGCTGATTGATGATCACTTTCCAAAAGATCCCACAGATCTTGTATGTGATCTAACATTGTGAAAGTCGCAATTGCCTTACAATTTCCATAACCACGCAAGTCAGGCGAAATCGCCCTAACACCTCGATCATGAAAATGTTGCGCGAATATCTGCATTGCTTCGCTATTTCCGGGGTGTCCGTGCAAGCATAAAACTTTTAATTTGCGATCGCTACTCATTAGAAATACATTAGAAATACATTTGAATTTGAAATAAATCAAGTCTTACTTACCTTAACTTGACAATGGCGCAGACTTTACAAGAGAACGACGCTTCCAAGCTCCCAATAGATAAAAGCGTTAGTCAAAATCAACCAATCAATATCATCCCAGTTGGTGAAGTTATCGCTAACTTAACTTATGAAAGTCTCATAGGAATGTTGCGATTACTCAAAAACCATACAGGGATTGCCAATATTCAAACACCTCATTTCAGTTGGAAAGTATTTATTAACGATGGGAGTATCGCTTTTATTGAAGACAAAAATGAATTTTTACCCACATTAAATCGCAAATTAAAAATCCAAAAAGTTCATATTTCGCAAGATCTTTTGCGTAGTAATGCCAATAAGCCAATTAATAGTATTGATACGTATAGTTTACTAGGTAAAATTTATGCCCAAGATCGGGAAAATTGTCTATCAATTTTTAAAGAAATATTATTAGAAAACTTTTTAGCAATTTCTTTAGAGAAAAAGTTTTCCCTAATATGGAAGCACTTGCCATTAGATCCCCAAATTATTCTGCCAATTTGGCAATTACCCGACCTCGAAAAAGCGATCGCTAAAGCAACTGCTCAATGGCGCACCTTTGCTTATGTTCGTCATCCCTACCAAACAGTACAACTACTAGATCCCGAATGTAGCATCGCCCAAGTGCCACTGTTTACCCAAGTCACCAATGGGAAGTATCGGATTAGTGAAATTGCTGATCGCTTTCAACAACATATCACTCGCACTGCTCTCAAACTCGATAAACTAGCTGAAAATCGCACCGTGGCTATCTTGCCATTAACATTAAGCGGCTCCGATGCAAATGAGGGGTTAAACCTTGATGAAATAGTAGAAACGCGATCGCGCCCCAAAGTGATGATCGTTGATGATTCCCCTGTGTTGTTAAAGCAATTTGGCAATTTACTCACAAGTTGGGGATATCAATTAAGCCTAGTCAGTGACTCCGCTAACGCGACTAAGCAAATGTTGTCAGAAAAACCCAACATTGTATTTATGGATATAAACATGCCTAACTTAAATGGGTTTGAACTGATTAAACAAATTCGTCGTCAACCATCATTAGCTGGCATCCCTTTGGTTTTAGTCACATCCGAAAATACGATCACTAACAACTTTCGCGCAAAATGGGCAAATTGTCGGTTTTTAAGTAAACCGCGCACCACCAATGATATTCAAGAATTTCGTGAGCAAGTTCGGGCGATTTTGCAAGATTTGATCGCCCCATCATCATAGATACATAAGAGTGGCGGCACAAAGCACCACTACTCTTATGAGGAGTAAGCAGCAATTCTCATTATGAAACCGATTTTGGTGTTTCCAGCGCCGAAGGCGCTGGAAACACCAAAATCGGTTTTTTGAAAGCCCGCCGTCGGCGGGCTTTCAAAAAAAACGATTTTTATAATTAGAATTGCGATGGAGTGAATGGCAAGCTATAACTAAGTAGAATTGCTTACAGACGATACGGTGCTAACCTGAATACAATTTGAGATAATGTATCTGAGACAACCAATCGAATTTCTCTCTAGTTGCTACGATCTATAATAAAGTGATCCGTTTTTTGTAATATTTATAGTATTTTTCCCATCCAAGTGCCTCCCAGTCAAAAAACATGATTGCTATGACAGGTTCCTTGCCTAACTCAGACCTTGTGTCTAATAACTTGACAGACGGACAGGTAGTGAGGAATGCCACATTACACATTCTGTTAGCAGCTATGCGTGTCATGAGTCGTTCTACAGGAGTAATCTGCGTAGAGACAAAATATCATCGGTGGAAATTATTACTCACGGGTGGAGGGTTAGTATTAGCAGAAGAAGAAGGTCAAGTCATCCCAACATTGGTTCGCAAATATAATAGTAAAGGTATTAATTTTTCACGCATTCCTGAATGGGAACAACGCCAAAGCAATCGTCCTTACTGTTACCCTTTTGTGAACAATGTTTATAAAAAACATCCTGAAATTACCAAGGAAGTTTTAAAAGAGGTGATCTTAGAAAACCTATTGTCATTGCACCTAGAAGATAGTTTTTCATTTGTGTGGAAACCAGCTAATGATCTGCAAATACATCTACCGATTTGGCAGCTATCGTTACTAGAAAATACCATCGCTAACGAAGTGAGGCAATGGCAAAAATTTGATTGTGTCAAACATCCATATCAATTAGTGCAACTCGTTGATGCGGCTAATTTACTAGCAAGGGTGGGCAATGATAATTTTCCACTTTTTGCCAAGGTCACAACGGGGCAGGATCGTATCTCTGCGATCGCCGATACCTTTAAGCAGCCGATTTATCGCACGGCATTATTGCTAGACAAGTTAGCTCAAAAAAATATTGTGTCAATTGTGCCTCTACAGGAGCGAAAATCCGACAGTGACATTGGTGCACGTATCCAGGCTAATGCCCCATCTGCCCCTAAGGATGAACCTAGAGTTTTTATTGTAGATGACTCACCTGTTTTACTGCAACAAATGCAACGTTTGCTGATTAGCTGGGGTTATCAAGTTGACTTAACCGATCATGCAGAAACCGCAACCGACAGAATCTTAGAATACAAGCCGACGATTGTATTTATTGATATTAATATGCCTAGCTTAAATGGATTTGATTTGATCAAACAAATTCGTCGCCAGCGTGAATTAGCTTCACTATCTTTAGTGTTAGTTACTGCTGAAAATAGTATGACTAATAACTTTAGGGCAAGGTGGGCAAATTGTCGTTTTCTCGCCAAGCCAAGATCGTCGTCAGATACACCTAAATTTCGCGACGAATTGCGTAACTTATTGAGAGAACTTGCACCTTTATCGACGGATACATTAGTCTAGGAGCGGGATTTATATCGATTTTATAAAGTTAAACTTGTGATTAATCAAGAATGTGGGGGGTATATTCATTTTCAAATTAAGCATGAGTAGCAGCATTTAATTAACTGTACAAAATATAGGATGAAAATCATGAGTGAGCATTTTCTAATAATTGACGATTCCGCAATTCAAAGACATTTATTAACTTCTTTTTTGAAGGATCTTGGCCATTCTGTAGATTTTTGCGAATCAACTATTGGCGCTTTGGATAAAATCATCAACAATTCCTACACAGCTATTTTTTTGGATATTGTTTTGCCTGAACAAGATGGTTATAAGTTTTTGCGAGAACTGCGATCGCATCAGCAGCTTGCCGATCAGTACGTGATTTTATGCTCAACCAAAAGTACCAAACTGGAAATTGACTATGGTTTAAAACGAGCCAAAGCTAATGACTATCTACCTAAGCCCGTTAGTCGTGAGTCACTGTCTGAAGTCTTGAAGAAATTACCACAACGTGTGAAATGAGCATTCCTGCCAACACAGAGAACTTACTTGATCTTCAAGTTGCACCAAGTAATCGATATATTGTGGCAAAAGTTGGCGATCGCTCAGTTACTTTTCCTGATGTTCTAATATCAGAAATTATCATTCTCGAACGCAAGTCCATTTTAGTTTTGCCCTTTTACGAAACGGCAATAATTGGTGTAACCCATCACCAAGCAACTGTGATGCCTTTACTATTATTAAGATTGTTAATGGGGGAGCAACGCACTTTAATTACTGAATCTCTAACAGTGGTGAGGTTAAGTAAACTTGCCGATAATTTGGGCAATAAAAATCTTGGTGGGGTCGGGATAATCGTGGATCGCGTAGTCAATAGTCTCACTATTAATGAGTATCAAGAGCTAGATGTACAAGCATCGGACTCAGTTGATCCAACGCTCCCATCCCTTAGCTTTACCGATTCTATCAAGAACGCTCCAAAAAAAGTAAACCAAACAGTAGCGTATATTAAGGAGAACGAGTATACTCCCATTGAAATTATCCTATCGAGTATTCCTACTGATATTTGGCAACCACAACGCTGGCAGATTTCTAGCTAAAGCTAAGTAATTGCTATATGTACAGGTGAAGACATACCTATTTGGCTACATGATTTACATGATTGTGGCAAGTATAGTGTAGGATGATTCTCACAAAAATGCTACGATCCTTTCCCTATAGCGAATGCATATGGCAAGCACATCTAATAAAAATCGAGCGACCTCTTTAGGTAAGAGCAATCAGTCATCTGCAAAGCGATCGCCTAAGTCGCCGAACACATCCAAACCAAATAAGCCTAAAGGCTCAATGGGGCTGGGGTTATTGCTGATTGTGATCGGGACATCGCTAATTGGGTTGGGTGGTTTAGGATATTTTGTCTATCAAGAATTATTAAGTAGTTCTCGGCGGGAAGTTGATCGATCTGCCGAAGCTCAAACCCGTCAGCTTGAATCAAAACTCACAAATGTGCAGCAGACCGTCGATGGAGTCGCGATTGCGTCAAAAGTTTTATTGCAACAACAGCCGCGTCCAAGGGTAGCGGCTCCGTTTCAAAGAATATTGGTAGAGAGTTTGCAAAATGCCAACTCTGTCTCAGGTATGGGGATCACATCAAATGGCAATTTACTATTCCCACCCGCCAAACCACTTGTACCCTATGTCTGGAAAGAACAGTCTGGCTTAAAGCCTGAAACCTCTGGGCAAAAACTGGCTGCTCCCAATGACAAATTATTGTCAGGCGATCGCCCCGATATTCCCAAAGCCGCCTTTTATCAAGAAACATTGAAGGGCAAAGCTTCTTGGTCACAGCCATATAGCGCTGTGGGCAAAACGATTATTACCTATAGCGCTCCCATCAGTGACGGACAAAAAGTAGTCGGTATCGTTAACGCAGATGCGATCGCCAGTGAGATTTTGTCAGTGGTTGATACAGCCACCCAAAATCCTACTGAAGAAAGCAAAATTGGTTTTGTTGTGGCTAGCAGTAGTGGCAAAGTAATTTCTGCCTCTTCCCAGTTTCAGGCATCTGAGACCCAAAATCCTTCAGTTACGCAGGCTCTCACTAGTCTGGCTCAACAAGCTAAAACTGAACCATCAGGAATTACTCAAACTGGAGGTTATATCTGGGCTTACCGCAAAATCGCAGGCAGCGATTTGCTCGTTGCCGCACAGTTACCTGAATCAGAAATCACCAATAAACTAATAATTTTGGTCGGTGGTGCGGCGGTGGGCATCAGTGTGATCTTAGCGATCGCCATCTTAGGATTTGTCAATTCCCTCAAAAAGCGACTTCAGCCCCTTACAGAAGAATGCGATCGGTTCCTAAGTCAACAAGGAAGTTCAGGTGTCAATATTGCAGGCAAAGATGAAATTGATCATCTTGGACTCTCACTCAAAAGTACTTTCCAACAAGTCAAAACCAATGAAATTCGCTTACGTAGTGAATTAAGTCAAGCATCTTCCGCCGATGACATCTCGATGACCGCGCAAATCCAACAGAACTTTGCAGAAACAGAACTAATGGAAGCGGAAGTTGGGGATCTCCTTGATGTGGTCTCATCAATGGAAGAGGGAGATCTGACCATTGAAGCTCAAGTAAATGATCGCGCCACAGGACTAGTTGCCGATACACTCAACCGTTTACGCGAAAAACTGGTGGAGATTATTTCCAGCGTTTTGGGGACAGCCCAACAGGTAGCACAGGGAGCTGCTGATCTTGAAGAGTTAACCAGAACTGTGGTGTTAAACACCGCCGAACAAGCTCAATCGGTTACCCAAGGTCAAGCCTTAACCGAACAAGTAGCAGCGATCGCCGAGCGATCGGCTGCACAGGTCAATGTTGCTAACCAATCACTGCAAGAAGTTCGTGACACAGTTGCTTCTGGACAAACATCAATTAATACTCTAACTGACAGTATCAGTGTCTTGCAGACAGGTTCAGCCCAGATCGTACAGAGGATGAAAACGCTGGGTGAATTCGTCGGCTTAGCAGAACAGTTCGTACAAGATCAGGGACAAATTGCTTCGTTAACCCAAGTGCTAGCCCTTAATGCCACCCTTGTCGCCGCCCGCGCTGCTGAACAAAAAGACCCCAAACAATTTTCTAGTGTGGCTCGTGAATTTGAATCGATCGCAGGTCAAGTTAATGATTTGGCAACGCAAACTAATGACGGACTGACGGTGCTACAACAGCGCACATCTCAAATCCAAACCGTGGTAACGGCGATCGATGCTGAAGTGCAGAATTTGAGTGGACTGGTAGCTGGATTCACTTCAGGCGTAGAGTCATCGCAATCTGCCTTCAATAGCATCCAAGTAGCTACGGAGGAAGTTGTGCAAATTGGACAAGCTATTACTGAGTCTAGCGCCGAAATCGCTGATGCCGCAGGATCTACAGCAAGTTATATCAGTGAAATTGCCCAACTAGCTGATCGTACTGCTGACCTCACGCGATCGGCCAGACAGCAAGCCGAGGCAATGGGAAATCAGGCTCAACAATTATTACAAGGCATTCAATTTTTCCGCTTGCCAGAATCCTCAGGGTTTGTCATCTCTGCAAATAATGCGATCGCTTCAGACGCTTTTGACAGCCCCGATACATCTGCCAACAATTTGTTTGATTCATCGACAGAATCCAGTAGTACTGAAGCTAATAATTTAGGTTTGGTTGTACCTGCGATCGCTGTAGCTGCGACAGCATTCACCTTATCTCAGACAGAACAGAATAAAACGGCAGGCAAATATGCATCCCCAGAAGAGGAAGACAACACTGCTACTGATGGTCAATACCTTGAAAATCTACTTGACGAAGGCATTGGTAACGATTTTGCCGAAAGTCATGCAAATCAGTTATCAGTAGAGCAAAGTCTTGATTCTATTTCAGAAGATTTCATTTCAGAAGAGTTTCTTGACAATCAAAATCAAGAACAAACAGTATACTCTGATCAAACGGAGATATCTTTAATCGAAGAATCACTTCTTGCCGATCTCAAGCAAGAAATCTATGATGAATCTTCACTTGATGAGATTTCTCTTACTGAAGCGTCGTTCAAAAATCCCATGGAGGGGGTTAACGAGTCGGCAATCCACGATGCAGCAAGTGATCCAATGATTGTCTCTGCTACTTCTTCATTCTTAGAAGATACAGCTTTTGGAATTCCCTCACCGCTTGCTGAAGATGCAAATCTTCATTTACCAGCGTTTGTCGATTTTACAATTCCCGATCTAGATGATGAAGATTTTCATATCCCAAAAATGAATATAGAGTCTACGTTAGATAATTCTAACTCATTCTTTGACAGTAGCGATTTAATCCAAGATACAGCCGTGGATACCTATAGAGCGGATTTCGATCCATTTACGATGGATGATCAAACATCTATGCAGCCATTAATAGCATCTGATGATTTAGCGATCGCCGCTAGCGATCATATTTTAACTACATCAGATACAAGTATTCCTGTAAATAATTTGGAGAATATTGCTGACAATATTGAATTTTCTGAGCTTGAAGATTATAGCCAGTTCTCATCAGATAATACAAATGAATCCTTAGAGCAATCTATAGAAAGCTCCTCTAACGAGGCTTTTAGCAATACTTTCGATATATCTTTTGACGAATCCCCATTTGATCGAGCTTTAGATGAAGCCCTGAGTGACTCTCTAGATCAGACTTTTACTGCTGATAATACTTTTGACGAATCGGCTCAAGATGTATTGAATATTGAACTAGCTGATTTGCCATCACAAATTCCAGACATGTATCTTGATTCATCTTCCGACGATGATTTTATAGAAGAGTTTACTTTTGATGTAGATGAAAATCCCTTAACAAATGAAACTAATTCGACCGAAATTGATAGTTTATTTGATTCGAGCCTGAATCAAGGAGAAGATAGATTTACAGAGGAAATCATTGGAGATTTTGAAGATCAAACAGATGATTACGTAGTATCAATGGAATCTTCAGATTTAACTGAAGCAGAAATCTTTTCTGAAGGATTTTTTGATGACAGTTCTAGTCAAGACATGTCTAATCAAGAAATTGACGAACTTATCCCTAACCCATTTGATTTCTCTTCAGGTATTCAAGATGATGACTCTCTTACTTCAGACCCTCAGCATTCAGAAACATCGCTGCTATACCTACCCGATGAGCAATTAGAAGATCTCTCTCCCTTACTTAATGAAATCAACGTAATTGCTTCAGAAAATATTAAAGATCCATTTGATGGTTCTATGGATCTTCAAGAAGACATCCTAAATATAGAGATGGATCTAGAAGCCGATACACAAGAAAATGCGTTATTAGATGCAGCAGAACAACCGCCAGTCAGTCTACCTGAAGATATTTCTGAGAGCCTTTCATTTGAGTTAGAAGACAACTTGACAGCTACTCAACTCTCTCTAACTAATGCTAATCAATTGTTTAATGAGTCTAAAGTAATAGAATCTATTGAGCAGGATGTTTTAGAAGATATCGATCCCTTTACTGTACAACTCAATCCTCAAGAGATTATTAACAGTGATGAAGCATTTGTTTCAGAATTCACACAATCGTATTCTGAAAATGATGATGCAGATGTCTCAACTATGCCAGAGCAAGATTCTGAGACGGCTTTTCCTTCATTGTTTGGCGCAAGTGAGGATCTAGAAGAATTGGATGACTTTGAGCAAAACTGGCAATCTGACATTCAAGAAGAGTTGCCTGAAGCTCAAGATTCAGTTGTGAATAATAGTCCTAATGAAATCTTCGATCTAGTAGACTTTGCACAGATTGAAGAAATGGACAATGCAATGGACAATGATTTATCAGATGAAACATTTGATGAAGTATTTAGTTTAGATGTAACTGAAGATTTTAGTACTTTAACAGGTTCTCTAAATGAAACATCTTCTATGGACTTAGCAGAAGGTTTGTCGATTGACGAACAAGAGTTAGACTATCAAGAATTTATTAATCGTTCCGAAGCTAATAACTTCAATGTCGATGAGAATACATCGGATTTTGCAGGATTTACTGAAGATTCAGAAACTGATGAAGAATCAATTCTATTTAGCGAAATATCAGAAATAGGAAATTCCATAGACAACTCTGAAGAACTTGAAGAATCAGTTGTTTTTGGGGCGATCACCGAAAATCTAGTTGAAGATTCTTCAGTAGTCTTTCCAGAATTTAGTATCTCTGAAACTAGTAATTTAGAATTAGATTCTCTATCTATTGAATCCATACCTGATCATTCCCTAGAATTTTCAGATAATTGGTTTGATGAAATTGCAGGAAAAGATCAAGACAATACAGAAGTTACCAGCTTAGATGATGAAGATATATCTATTGGATATCCATCTAAAGATGCAATTGTTGAAATTTCAGATATTGAGTCCTATGGATTTGCTGATAATTTACTGAATAGTCTACTGGATGAATCTGATGAAAAGTTTGATAATGTATCTATGGGTTTACCAGATTTAGAAACATTGCCAGACTTTTCCGATCTTAGCCATGATCCTTTTGCAATTGAAGATAGCGAAAATGAATTTGGAAAGGAGCCTAAGTTTGACTTTTCGGACTTTGATGCACCAATAATAGATCCAGTTAATACAGCAAGAGCAGAAATTGATGATTTCCTTTCGGGGGATTTAGGGATACCAGATATCTTTGAGGAAAATTTTAAACCTAAACCTCAAGAAACTAAATCTTTAGATGCCGACAATAATCCGCTTCAAACAGACAAACCACATACAAACGAAGCTTAACTTATTCTTACAGCAATTACCGATCAAGCGAAACATAAGAAAAAATTAGAAAGCGTTGCTTTGCAACGCTTTCTAATTTTTTCTTCGATTGGGTTTAAGCGTAAAGCATTGTAATTTAACGTCAGTTCGACAAAAGCGAAAAATGGTAAGAATCGCTAAGCGATTCTTACCATTTTTCGCCATTTGCGGCATGCGAAGCACGCCGCAAATGGCTATATCGAACTCACGTTAATTTAGTATGAGGGTCTTCAAAACACAACATAGCTTCACCTGTTGTGTTTTAGCATAGCTCCTTCAAAGCTATAGGCTGAAAATAATAACATTTTTAGAAAAGTAAAACCACACAAACCGCGTCATCTCTTTTCTGAGTTAGCGATCGCTATATACTAAGATTTACGCGCCTAAATTACAAATTTCTATTCATGCTTGCCGCCAGCCCCGATCTAGTAGCCCTAGCCAGATCTCAAATTATATTACTGACCCAAAGTCTGGGTGCAGTTGCTAGTGCTATCTATATCACTGAAAATGTCGCCGACGGGATGCCTACCAATCTAATTGAGGTTGCCGTATTCCCTGAAGATGATTTGGCAGCGCTGCCAGAAACTTTTCCAGAAAATTTGCCCTTGTTATCAATAGAGGTTGGTGGTCTAGTAAAACAACGCCGATTTGTACTGCCCTTGATTTATGAGGAAACAATTTTAGGCTTTCTGATGACAGGAAGAGACGATCGCGACTGGCAGGAATATGAACAATCGCAAATTCAACAAATTGCCAATACTTTAGCGATCGCCTGTGCTTTAGATCGTCGCAATCAATGGTTAGTCGCGAACCAACAGCGCCACTATGAAGAGCAAAGCAATTTTTTTGCTTCTTTATTGCATCAACTTCGCAATCCTCTGACAGCAATTCGCACTTTTGCTCAACTTTTATCACGGCGCATCATTGAGTCAGATCCTAATCAAAAATTTGTAACGGGGATTTTGCGCGAGACTCAGCATATTCAAGATCTGCTTAATGAAGCAGATCGCCCTGAACCATTGCTACTACCGCAAGCCGAACATGAAAAAGCCCTATTACCTGCGGCAACTATAGATCTTGCACCTGTAAATTTAAACGGAATTTTGGAGGCGATCGCTAATTTTGCCAGTGCGATCGCTCAAGATCGCAATATTCAGTTTCTATCTAATATTCCATCTCATTTACCAAAAGTAGTAGGTAATGAATCAGGGTTAAGAGAAGCGATCGGTAATTTGGTAGAGAATGCCCTTAAGTACACCCCTGAACGTGGCTATGTGTTGCTGGGTGCAGATGTGAAACCTGACACAGTTTATATCTATGTTCAAGATACAGGGGTGGGAATTCCTGATGCTGATTTACCAAGGCTATTTGAACGTAGTTTTCGCGGTAGACAAGCGGATGGCGATATTTCTGGTACGGGGCTAGGGCTAGCGATCGCCAATGAATTGGTACAGAAAATGGAAGGAAGTATTCATGTGATTAGCCAAGTGGGTAAGGGAAGTACTTTTGCGGTGACACTCAAGCGATCGGCATAAAACACAAAAGCCCCGCAATGCGGGGCTTTTGTGTTTTATGTGTAACTTTAGCTAATCCATTCAGGAATAGCTTCTTCTTTGGTGTTGGTACGACGCTCAAGGGTTTGACGCTCGAACTTCATGTGAATGGCTCGATTTTGTTCGCCATCCGCAGCAACCGCAAAGATGGGATAGTCTTGAATACCATCTTGGAAAGAAGTATGGAAGCGGAATGTACCGTCAGCATTGAGCTTAATCGGACGACCGCCAATGGTGACGGAAGCATCAGGCTCAGTTGCACCATAGACGATTAATTCAGCATCAGCAACTAACCAGAATTGGCGAGGACGAATTGGCGCTTCGCTAGAGAAGAAACTATAGCTGGACATACCAATGCCAGAGTAGTTAATGCCGCTAGCACTGATTGCACCTGCCGCACCTGCAAACAATCCTGCCCCAGAGGGGAAGACGTAGGAGCTGATAGACTCAGGAGCCATACCAATGCCCGACTCATGCTGCATAGAGCCATAGAGAGAGCCAGAGATTCTCTGAACTTCAGCTTCACGGGCAATATTGAAGATTTCGTCGTAGGAAGTATCGCTGCTGGTAGTAGCCGTTTCTTCGGGAGCAGGAGCAACCTTCTTAGCTGGAGGAACCAAAGTGAAGAAGGTTTGACCCTTGAGTGTTTGATCCCAAGGTACAGTAATGAAGTTGTCTTCTACCCATTCTGATGGGAATACTGGGGGAACATGAACAACCTTGGAGCGAGTTAGCACTAACCAACGTCCATCGGCACAACGATAGCCAAGTTCCGCTACATAGTCGCGATCGCTAATCGGAATTGGTAAGTACCATTCGCGAGCAAGTTCATCGCTGTTGTATTCCTGTAAGTTATTGGGAGTTTGGTAATCCAAATTAACATCAGTGGCATCATATAGACGTAGAGCCAACTGCTGTCCACCTTGACGGCGTAACTCTTCTTTTTGAGAATTAGGCACGTCCCAATACACGTAAGCCCATTGGGGATCACGAGGTAATAGAACGATACGACTTTCCCCATAACCACTTGGTAAATCACCGATACTTTGATCAATGGCAGCAAGTGATTCTAGGTTTTCTTCTGTTTCTTCACTACCCACATTAAACTTTGATGCTTCCACGATTTCCTGTGTCTCCGAGTTACTACTATCTGCTTGGGTTGAGGCTGCACCTTGAGCCGTAAGAATAGTTTGAATATCAGCGAGTAGCTGAGATTTTCGCATTCGACTGTAACGAGAAATCTCTAGCTCTGCTGCTACTTTGCGAAGCTGACGCAAGGTCATTTCTTCTAGGGGAGGACGTTCCCTCGCCATACAATTAACCTCCAACTGCTTTTAATGGTATCTACCTTAGTTTCACTGAACTGAGGTTTCGGTCTGTAGCTAAGTACATTCTGCCAAATTTTCAGAGAAGGTCAATGGCTGAAAGGGTTATCTTCTATCGGTTTAGGCAAGTTTATTGATGATTTTTAGTACAAATACTTAGCTAAAACCAAATACCTGTCATTGTTGTGGCGATCGCCTTGGCAAATTTAATAGGGGATCGCAATGTTATGAAATCATGACATTGCGATCCCCTCCTTTGGATACTAGGGGAGGTTGCCCGAAAAGCCATAAGATTAAAGGGACAACAAATATGTATTTTTATAAATATGAAGGCAAAATACGAGTCTTTATTTAAGTCTTTAAAAGTTTTAAAAGGTGCTTTAAAAGGCTTATGTCGTTCGGCGATCGCTTTTACATTAGCTGCCCTAGTGGTACTTGGCGGTTTTACACCCGCAGCAAATGCTGCATTGTTTGCTAAAAAGGCTGATGCGTTATCAACAAAAGAAATACAAACGCTTGTCAATGCAGGTTTGACAGGTAATTACATCGCTGATACAACCGATACGATCAAAACGTTGCGAGAAGCGATTAATCTACCAGAAGATGCCGAAACCCGTGCTGCGATCAAAACATCGGCAAGATATAAAATCAATGCCTATGTATCCCGTTATCGTGCCGATCGCGACAAGAGTGGTTTGTACTCCTATACAACGATGCTGACCGCATTGAATACGCTAGCAGGATATTACAACGGCTCGATCAAGCGTGCAATACCTGCTAAGGTTCGCGATCGCCTATTACAAGAGTTTGACCGTGCAGAAACTGCGCTAACTCAAGGACGGTAATTTTATTTTGAGGAAACTGCACTGATTGCATTTTTTTACATTGTCCCTACCAATGTAAGACCGAAAATAAAAAATATGATTTTTTGCATTATTCAAGCAGAAGCTGAGATTTAGGCTTGGAGACCAAGCCCCCCTACCTGTAAAAAAAATGTAGGGATTTGGTCTCCAAATCATCCTATCCTTGCTTGTTTAGAAAAAGTCGGAGATCTAAGTCTATGTTTCTTTATTTTACTTAGGCTTAGTTACTTCCCAAAACACAAAAGTGGCATGACACTTTTTGTGTTTTGGGGTAAGCCCACTTAAATAATGGCTTAAGTGCAGTTTCTTAAATAGATA
The DNA here is from genome assembly GCF_034931345.1 of Pseudanabaena sp. CCNP1317. Taxonomy (NCBI): domain Bacteria; kingdom Bacillati; phylum Cyanobacteriota; class Cyanophyceae; order Pseudanabaenales; family Pseudanabaenaceae; genus Pseudanabaena; species Pseudanabaena sp. CCNP1317. The sequence continues at coordinate 28,810 of NZ_JAYGIF010000112.1, forward strand.
TAACTAGCTTGCCTGAGGATGGCGAAACATTGGCAACAGGATTGGCAACAATATACGAAGCACTGCATCAAGACATACAAACCCGCGAGTTTGTTGAAGAGTTGCATCAAACTGACGCAAAGGAATTTTGGTATAAGCTAATTGCCGTCCTCCAGCAATTTTCGATGCAGCGACAGCTTAAGGGGCTTTTGTTAACTCATCATCCATATATTTTCCCGAATGCAGTCTATCGACAACCCGATTTACATACTTGGGTATTTACTACTAGTAAATCTTCCCTATTTCCCACTGGCTCTTTACCAATTAGCAACACTCAAGTTGTCTCGATTCCTAAAGCCGATCCCCTTAATCAAGAATGGTTTTGTATTTTAGTCACAGAAATTTTTAGTGTTGTAGTTCTAGCCTCTGCAAAAAGTCATAGCTGTATTTGGTCGCTGCATCCTGTGGCTATTCAAGCGGCGATCGCTGTACTTCTAATGCGGATTCGGCGTACTGATCAACAAAATTTATTACAAACAAAGCTGCAACAATTTCCGCTTAGCTTGCCGCCCTATCAAGTCATGGCAAGATTCTGCACAGTTTTAATGGCGCAATCTTCAATTCATCAAGAGTTAGCGATCCCTGAAATCCAAGAAGTTGATATCATCAAGGCGATTACCCATGAGGTGCGAACTCCGCTGACGACGATCCGTATGTTGGTGCGATCGCTAAAACGACGCAAAGATATCTCGGCGGAAGTAAAAGCGCGATTAGATCGAGTTGATGCGGAATGTACGGAGCAGATCGAGAGATTTAATTTGATTTTTGAAGCCGCACAACTCGATAGTTACGCCATTATGTTGGAAGCGACCCAAATTGAACAAATCTTAAGTGATGGATTTATGCGTTGGCAAGACCATGCAGGACGGAGACAGATCTCTTTAGAAATGATATTACCGACAGAGATTCCTGCGATTTTGAGCAATGCTCTCCTGCTTTCTCAAGTTCTCAACGGACTCATCGATCGCCTAGTTCGCAGTTTTCCTCCCGATAGTCATATTCAGCTTATTTTAACCAGTGCGGGTGAGTATCTAAAGCTACAGTTTCAATCACAAGTAACTCAACAAGGCGGCGGTGACTTGCCCTTACTCAAGGCTGTAGGACAATGGCTGATGCTACAACCTGAGACTGGAACCTTAAGTTTGAGTTTGCCAACTACAAAAACTTTGCTAAAAGCGCTGGGCGGAAAACTGACCGTCAGAATGCATTCCACTAGTGCCGCCTACGATGGCGAAATTTTGACAATCTTTTTGCCATTTATTTGAGTATTAAGATAATCAAGGAACTTGAAAAAAACAAGTAAATAATCTCTTCTATATTTGCCACAAATTGAATTAAGTGAATTTACAATAATGACTAACTTACTAGAAGCAATCTTAAATATCGTAAATAATAATCAATTAGATTTAGCTAATCATTCTAAAAGCAGCAACAAGATTAATGCTATTGGGGATAGCCTAGAGTTTTTTATCAAAGATGCTTTTTGTAATTCTTTTAATGTTGAACTAGCAAACAAAGAAATAAGTATCTATCCTCAATACTTTTCATATATTGGCAACTCTAGCAATCCTCCAGATTTAATCTTACAAAATGGAGATGCTGTAGAAGTTAAGAAGATTGAATCGCTCAAAACATCGATCGCTTTAAATAGTTCATATCCAAAGTCAAAACTCTTGGCTAATGATCCCATGATTACTAAGGCTTGTCGTAATTGCGAGGAGGGGTGGAATAGCAAAGACATTATTTATGCAATTGGAGTAGTTCCAAAAGAGGAGAAAAGATTAAAATTACTATGGCTCGTCTATGGAGATTGCATTGCCGCAGACAAACAAATATACGAGAGAATTAGAAGTGGTATCTGTAATGGGATTAATCAAATAGCAGGAATTGAATTTGCTGACACTAATGAATTAGCTAGAGTTAATAAGGTTGATCCTCTTGGCATCACTTATCTGAGAGTAAGAGGAATGTGGGGAATCGAAAATCCTATTAACATCTTTAATTATATAGATATAGAATATAACGAGAAAGATAATTTTCAAATGATTGTGTTATTGCAAGAGAATAAATATTTGGACTTTCCTGAGCAGGTTCGACAATCTTTAGAAACTCTATCAAATACCACAAAGCTAGAGATTAAAGACATTCAAATTAAATCCCCTAATAATCCTGCTAAGTTATTAAAATCAAAAATCATCATTTATAGAAGATAAAAAATAAATATGAATGTAGTTTCTCTTTTTTCAGGATGTGGTGGATTAGATCTTGGTTTCTATAGAGCAGGATTTAATATTATTCTTGCTAATGAATATGACAAATCAATCTGGGAAACTTATGAGTTTAATCATCCCAATACTAATCTAGATAAAAGAGATATTAGAAATATTAAATCTTCGGAAATACCAGATTGCATTGGAATTATTGGTGGTCCACCTTGTCAGAGTTGGAGTGAGGCAGGTGCAGGAAGAGGAATTAATGACTCAAGAGGGCAACTTTTTTATGAATATATAAGAATTGTTCAGGATAAACAACCACTTTTTTTTGTTGCTGAAAATGTAAGCGGTATTCTTTCTGAGCGTCATAGTCAAGCATTTGCCAATATTTTAGCGATGTTTAAAGAAGCTGGCTATGAAGTAGCTTATAAGCTTCTAAATGCGGTCAATTTTAATGTGCCTCAAGATCGAAAAAGAGTAATTATTATTGGATATCGGCAGGACATTGGCGGTGTTTTTGATTTTCCTAAGGGTGAAGATAAAATACTGACACTTAAAGATACGATCTATGATTTAAGCTTAGTAGAAGCTATTCCTAATAAAAATTCAAGCTCAATAGCTCCTATTATACCCAATCATGAATACTTGGATAGCAGCTTTTCTAGCATTTATATGTCAAGAAATCGGGTGCGGAATTGGTGTGAACCATCCTTCACAATTCAAGCAGGTGGAAGACATGCACCGATACATCCTCAGGCGAACAAAATGATATTTGTGGAGAAAGATAAAAGAATATTTGACCCAAATTCATTTAAGCCTTATCGCAGATTATCTGTTAGGGAATGTGCTAGAATTCAAACTTTTCCTGATGAATTTGTTTTTAAATATCGCAATATTAATGATGGATATAAGATGGTTGGAAATGCCGTTCCAATAAATTTTGCTGAGGCGATCGCTAGCAAAATTATCTTAGATATTCAAGATTATCAATCTATTGGTATTTGTCATCGTTTGCGCCAGTTGAAATATCCTGAACAAATAACATTGTTTAGTCCAACTCTTGTTTAATACGCCGTAGTTTAAGATATATTGTTCAAAATCGTCTGACTAGTTTTCCGATGCGTGACGAGAGATATAAATTACTTTTAATAGATGCCGATCGCATTTTTCGGATGGGAATGCGATCATGGTTGGCACAATTTCCAGAGTTGGAAGTGGTGGCTGAAGCAGAGACGGTGGCTGAAGCCGTAGAGTTTTTGCAAGGAGCAGGAGAACTTGATTTAGTTATTCTCGATCTAAATATAGGCGCAAAAAATTCGGAATCAGCAGCAATTGATCGGCAATCTGGTTTAGAACTGTGTCAGCGTTTAAAGTCTGAATATCCCCAATTGCCAATTTTGGTATTAAGTTCCCCACAGCCGTCTGAGCTAGTGGAAATGGTTTTACTCGCTGGTGTTGAGGGATATTGTCTGAAGGGCAATAATCCCGATGAATTAACAACCGCGATTCGCCTAGTTGCTTCAGGAAATCAGTATCTAGACGATCGCCAAAGACTTGTTAGCCAGCCCTCTAACCAAGCTAATCGCTTAATGCGAAATTTGCCTGAGCAAACGGTGGTGGCGATCGTCAAGCGTAATTTCTATTTGTCGGGAATGCGGGGCATCGATCGGGTGTTAGCTGAAGTCAAGGCAAATTTAGCCAATGCCAATAGTGACCAGATTAGCGATCAGATTACCAAAATGGTTTTAGCGGGGCAGGCTAGAGAATTACAAGCAGCGCGTTGGTTAGTGAATCGGTTATGGGGACAAAAAACAGACCCAGCTATGCCAGCAGCAAATGCAGATCCTAATCTGGACGAAATATTTGCTAGTCCTGTGGAACTTAGCGATCGCTCGACTCAAAAAGCGAATAACTCTTCACAAGAGCAATCTGAGGAGCAATCCAGAAATAATGCTTTAGCTGTCCAAGCAAGTCTATGGGACAAGACGGTTAACAAATTACAATCTAGCCTATTAAATATAAGCAAAACTCCTTTAGAAATAGATATTTTGAAAGACGAGAAAAAGCGACAACTTCTATATATAGCTTTGCGTCAAATCGAACAAAGTATCGCTGATTTGCGGTTTTCTCAAATTCAACCATCACAGTTAGAGCTAAAAATATCTGATATTTTAAAAAGTATTTGGCAGGATACGGTAATTAATTTTTTTGGCAAATATTATGTACTGAGTAATGCTGATTCTGAAGTTAATGTTGTGGATGTCTTACTCAAGGATGAAGAGATCGTTCAGACAGAATTTTTAGATAAAATCCCCCAGTTTGATAATTTACTGTCCCATCTGTTATTTGAGACAGAATTAGTCATCGACGACTCTAGCGCTGCTATTGGAACGCCTGAAGCAATGCAGAGGGTCGAGATGATCTTGGATAATTTGATTATTCAAATTGCTAATGCCGTAATTCAACCCCTCTTAAATAATTTTGCAAATATTGAAGAAATCAAACATAATTTCTATCGCTATAACTTACTTGCAACTCGTGAGATCGAACGATTTCGCAATGATTTATCTTGGAAATATCGCTTAGAGAAGTATATTAGTGAGCCGCAATTAATCTTTGAAAGTCGTCATGTTTTGCTGACCTTTGCCGATCGCGGCATCAAAAGAATAACTATATATACCCCTCGTAATCAGGAGCTACAACAGCTAGAAGGTGTGCAACTTGCTGTTACTTTGGTACTGGAATTACAAGATGCGATCGCCCCAAGATTGAAATCGGCGATCGCTTTCATTGGTAGTGGATTTGTGTATGTGTTAACCAATGTGATTGGTCGGGGTATTGGTTTAATTGGGCGTGGTGTAGTGCAAGGAATTGGCAATGCTTGGCAAGAAAACCGCAACAAAAAGTAGGCTGTAGCGCAAAGCGCTACAACCTACTTTTTGTTGTGGTTAAGTCACGACATCAAAAATCTACGGCAAAGTGCTAATTTGTTGGACTAAGATATTTTTCTGGATTTTCCCCATTGCATTGCGGGGAAGTTCAGCGACAAAAAATATTTGCTTAGGACATTTGTAGGTAGCGAGACGACTTTTGCAATGGGTAATTAACTCTTCATGGGTTGTAAGGCCATCTTTAAGGGCGATCGCGGCAACAACTTTTTCGCCAAAATCAGCATCTGGTAATCCTACTACTGCTGATTCTTTGACAGCTTCGTGGGATTCCAGAACATTTTCGATTTCTTTAGGATAGACATTAAATCCACCTGTAATAATTAGCTCTTTAGCACGACCGACTAAGTACAGCCTGTTGTGATCATCGGGATCTTGAAATCCCAGATCACCCGTGTGAAACCATCCATCCGTAAATGATTCAGCCGTTTTATCTGGCATACCCCAATAGCCTTGAAAGACATTTGCGCCACGAATCCAGACTTCACCGACCTCCGTGATCGCTACATCCTCACCATCAAGATTAACGATCCGAATTTCTACACCATCCAAAGGAAATCCCACGCTCTTAGCTTTGCGATGTTCTGATTCAATATGATTGGAGGCATTCATCCCTGTTTCTGTCATGCCATACCGTTCAAGAATGCGAAAACCTGTGATGTTTTCAAATTGATAGAACTGTTGATCGCTGAGGGGTGCGGAACCAGAAATAAATAGGCGCATATTCTGCAAATTTGGCTGAGGTTCTAGTTTTTCCCATTCATTGATCAGCCGTTGATAAATGGTGGGAACGCCCATGAATAGGGTGCAATTTGATGATGTTAAGGTTTCCCAGACGCGGCGTGGTTCAAATCTCTCAAACACGATCATGGTTGCGCCTGCGTAGAGACATCCTAAAGCCGCCACATTCAAGCCATGCACATGAAATAGAGGCAAGACATGGAGCAGAATATCGCGATCGCTCCATTCCCATGCTTTATGTAAAGCTTTCATGTTGGCGATGAGATTGTGATGGGAAATGGCTGCGCCTTTACAGCGTCCCGTTGTGCCTGATGTGTAGCAGATCATGGCAATATCATCACCACCTGCTGCATATTTGGGAAGAATAGCTTCCTCCGACGGTGGAAGTTGTTCTTCTTTGAGGAGAATTTGTAATTCTGATAAATGCTGGATTGTCGATTGTACTTTGCTAAAAATATCGCGAGTGGTCACATATAAAGAACTACCTGAATCCGTCAAGAAATAGTCAACTTCTTCAGGGCGATAATCTGGATTGAGTGGTAGGGCGATCGCACCGATGGAGAGAATCGCAAAATGAAAAAATAAGAATTCGATGCACTTTGGGAGTTGGACTGCGACGCGATCGCCTTTTTTGATACCTAAGCGATCAAGGTGAGCGGCATAATTCTGGACTTGCTGCTCGAAATCTTGGTAAGTCCAAGTTTTGCATCCAAATACGATCGCTGGTTTGTCAGCATATTTTGCTGCGGTTTCGGAAATTAGCCGAGCTAAATTCATGACTGGATTTACCTAAAATTATTAAAATTATTTTTAATGTGGCGATCGCCTAGAATTACAGCACATTGCGTTCACACCCGAACTAAGAATTTTTCTGCAAGGGTAGCAAATCCACCTTTGGTTTAAACGAAAATTACTATAGTTACCGCACAAAGCACTGCTCGTAATTTTATCAAAAACCAAAACAAAAAAGCGATTGGCGGCGCTTCTCGCCACCAATCGCTTTTATACATCAAAATTTATCTATAGCGATAGACCGATGCTATGGCTAACTGTGCGATGATAATTTGAACTATCTTGTCTTTAGGTTTTGTTGACTGTGAATACCGTTCGTACTGTTTCTGATACTAAAAAAGATTTTTATTTAGCTTTCCCCAAACCAGTCAATCAAGTCTACAGACGGGTTGTGGATGAGCTTTTGGTGGAAGTCCATCTACTGAAAGTCAATCAAACATTTGTATATGACACAATTTTTGCATTAGGTTTTGTGACAACTTTCGATCGCTTTACAGTGGGTTACAAGCCTGAGACCGATCGCTTTGCGGTATTTCATGCATTGTGTTCGGCACTTCAGTTTGACTCTGATCGCATTCGCCAAGATGCGACGACTCTGAGCGACCTCGCCACGCGATCGCCTCAAGAAATTAAACCCCTGTTGACCAGCTTAGACTCTGGAATCAACCTTGAACCTTTATCTGGTCAATTAAGGGCGATTGCTAGCAAAGAAAATTTTAAATATAGCCGTTTGCTAGGTGTAGGGCTTTACGCATTGCTAGAAATTAGCGATCCTGACGATATTGCTGACAATACCAAGCGTGAGGAATTGCTTAAATTAGTAGGTGAAACACTGAAATTTGGTAGCGATCGCTTACTCAAAGATGTTGATCTATATCGCTCCAATCTCGACAAGATCGAGCAAGCTCGTCAAATGATTGCGGACATGGTGGAAGCTGAACGCAAAAAACGCGCTCAGAAAGAATCTGCATCGCTCAGCGCAGCAACTACTGAAGCAGCTACGGAAAACACAGAAAACACATAAAAAAATGGAAGGCTTTGCCTTCCATTTTAGAATAGAAGAGAATGGCGGCGTGAAGCGCCGCCATTCTCTTCTATTGGTTATAGCGATAAAACTAATCATGTCAAGCTCCGAACCAACTTTAATTGTTGTAATGACCACATTGCCTGATGTCAGTCAAGCCAATAGTATTGCCAAAATATTGGTTGAAGAAAAACTTGCTGCTTGTGTACAGGTGATGCCTAGCATGACTTCTACATACATGTGGCAAGGCAAACTATGCCAAGAATCAGAGCATTTAGTCTTGATCAAAACTCTGCAAGCCAATTATGAAGCATTGTTGTCTAGAATGCGATCGCTACATCCTTACGAAACCCCAGAAATTATTGCTATACCTACGATCGCCGTCGATCAGGATTATCTTAATTGGGTAATCACGCAACCATAGATAATTCACCATCCTACGCACAGCCCACTATTGCAAACTATTATACGCTTTTTCTAATGCTTGCATTAAATCCTGAACTTGAATCGGTTTACTGACATAATCTTGCATTCCCGCCTCCAAACAAATCTCGCGATCGCCCTGTACTGCATTAGCTGTTAGAGCAATAATCCAAGGCTTTTGCGTAGATTCTGAGACGATTTTTTTGGCGGCTGTTAATCCATCCATTTCTGGCATCAGTACATCCATCAGAATTACATCATATTTCTGGCGATATATTGACTCTAAAACTTCTAGTCCATTGGCTACGACATCGACGCGATATCCTAAGCGATTAAGAAACCGAGTCGCAACTTTTTGGTTAACAATATTATCTTCCGCTAATAAAATCTTTAAGGGAAAACTAGTAGCAAAGTTTTCATTAAAAGACGAAGTATCTTTCTGTTTCGATTGATGGCCAATAAAGGGATCATAGTTACTAATCTTTAGCAAAGATTTATATAGATGCGATCGCTTAATTGGTTTGCTCAGACATATTGTGATGGGGTCAGGATTACATAATTCACAACTGAATCGGTGAGAGAGCAAAACCATAGGCAGAAAACTTGATTCTGTCCGCATCAGTTGTTTGACAGCACAGTTCTCGCAATTGCCTTTAGCATCCTGAGCAGTATGAGGTATGGGAATGCTAGCATCAACAATTGCCAAATCAAATTTTTGCTCACTTTGTAACCAAGCGATCGCTTGCTCCGTAGACTCAGTTGCCATCACTTCCATTTGTAATACTTGAGCAAATATAACTAAGTTTTCACGGCTAACATCATTATCTTCAAGAACTAACAAGCGTTTCCCTATAAAACTGCGATTCCAATCCGCATACGCTAGCGGGGTAGTATCTGCCCCTGTAGAAATCGTAAAGGTAAAGACTGAACCAACCTCGACTTCGCTCTCCATAGACATTTCGCCACCCATCAGAAGAGTTAATTGGTGAGCGATCGCTAGTCCTAGCCCCGTGCCGCCATATTGACGAGTCGTAGATGAATCCACTTGGCTAAAGGGTTTAAAGAGGCGAGCATAGCGATCTTTGGGAATGCCAATGCCTGTATCTGTGACTACAAATACTAATTGATAATTTTGATATCGCCGATCAACTTCTTGCACCGATACTCTTAACGTTACCGATCCTTGATGCGTAAATTTAACAGCATTGCTAAATAGATTGACTAATATTTGTCTGAGGCGGGTTATATCACTGACAATTCGTTCAGGTACATCAACATCCATGCAGTATGCTAGTTCGATTCCTTTAGTAAATGCAGTAGCAGCCAAAAGATCTAGAGATTCTTCGATGCAATCGCGAAGGTTAAAGGGATGAATATCTAAGCTTAATTTTCCTGATTCAATCTTTGAAAAGTCGAGAATGTCGTTAATAATTGTGAGTAAATTATCCCCACTTGACCTGATGATTTCTGCAAACTCCAATTGATCTGGGCTGAGTTTTGAATCTAATAATAAACTAGCCATACCAATCACCGCATTCATCGGTGTACGAATTTCATGACTCATCGTAGCGAGAAATTCACTCTTAGCGCGATTAGCAGTTTGCGCTGATTGCATTGCTTGCAACATTTCCATCTTGGCTTGCTGGCGTTCTAGATGCATTGCCAAAGAAGAGGCTGAAATCCTTAATAGACTTACTTCGACAGGATCGCGTAAGCGATCGCAAATATAGTCATGGAAACTCAAAAATCCCCAGAATTGTTCACTAACAACTATCGGTATCATTAAAATCGATTGAAGATTTTTAGATGCTAGGATCGGTTTTTCAATTTCGGTAATTGTTGATATGGACTCATTGATGATTTGACCTTTGGCAAGGCGTGCTACCCATTGCCGATCAACTAGATTTTGCAGAAATCTAGTTTGTTCTAATTCATCAGGGAACCTAATATTTTCGGCATACCAAGCAGAATGTAACTTAATGTCAGATAGCTCAAGAGCCTTGTCCTTGTAGTTACAGATAAATAGTTTAATGCTAGAGAAATCAGACACATTACCCAGTAATCTCAGAATATCGATATATTCTTGAATGCTGATACTTTCCGCTAGTAAGTGGCGTTGAATTTCAACCAGCATGGCTAAATAACTTTCCCGCTTTTCGAGGGCGGCGATCGCTAGTTTGCGGTCAGTAATATCCTTGTTTGTCCCAACAAGACGAATCGGCTCGCCTTGTTCATTCCATAGAGCTTTTGCATGGGTTAATATCCATTTGTAGCTGCCATCTTGGCATAGCATCTGGTATTCAACAATATAGTGGGGATTTCTATGGGCTAAGTAATCTGCTTGTAACTGCAACAGGTGAGCTTGATCGTCAGGATGAACCAGAGCGATCCAGTCGAATGAATACTCATTATCACAACTCATGCCGAGCATTGTCCGCCAACGTTCCGACCGAAAGATTATGCCTGTTTCAAGATTCCAGTCCCAAATACCATCATCAGCAGCTTGGATAGCCAATTGCCAACGCTCTTCACTTTTAAGAAGTTCAACAGTGCGTTCTTGGATGCGTCGTTCTAAACTTTGATTGGTCTGCTTAATTTCTTGAAACTTCTCTTGGAGTGCGATCGCCATAACTTGAAAATTGTAGCCAAGGGTATCAATTTCCTTCAAATTGCTAGTATCCCAAGTAAAATCATCTTCTGTTGCTAGATTTTGCTGGAGATCGGTGGTCAGTCTCATTAACTTAGCGATCGGTTTGGCAAAACTACGGCTCAGCCAATTTGCCACAAATGTTGCAGGCAAGATAATAGCAAGAATGATCAAGAGAATTTTAGTATGTAGAGCCTCAAGCGTATCGATGTATGGGACCGGGGATAAGCGTATCAACAAGCCCCAAGGAATATCATTAATAGAGGCTTTCTGTAAATAATAAGACCGTCGCCATCGAATCATTGCTGCTGTATTTTTTTGTTTCGGAAACCATTGAACCTGATCAGATCCAAAGGCGATCGTGTCACCTCCTTGACGCAAATCAAAAACCTGCCCCGTTAGAAAGTCTGGAGATGTAGTAGTAATTATTTTTTTGTGACGATCAAGTAGAAAAGTTTCTATTTTCCATGCTTTTGATTCCTCTATTAAAAATTCTTTAATAGAGGAGATATTCAGAGCCGCAGTAACGAATCCATCAAAGCGATTGTTTTTGAAGATGGGGACAGCAACATCAATATGTGGATTAGAAGTCATTTTATCAATGTGAATATCCCCAAAGGCAATGCTTAAGGTGGATTTAACCTGTTGAAAGATATCGGACTTTGCCATAGTTTGACTAAGACTAGCTTTGTCTGCATCAGAAATCAGAGGAAATGCTGTCAAAATATTGCCTTCAGCATCCGTAGTGAAGATAGATAGAAAAGCAGGTGTAACTTTCCCCAGTGCTGTAGTGGCAAACTGTAAACGTTCTAGGTTTGTCTCCTCAGTCGCAATTTTGGCTAACTCTTGTAGGGTTTGGGTATTGCGTTGATGCCAAAATTTTAGATCTATGGTGAGAGAAGCTACACTAGAACGTAATTGACTCGCAATCTCAAGGTTAATATTTTGCAGAGAATGATGCCCTGTCAAAGTCGAGATCGTCAGAATCGGGATAAATACAAAGGCTAACAATAGATAAAACAACATTTGCTGAATGGTCTGTTGCTGTTGATTGCCTTGCCCTTTCTGCAACCATTTGCCTATTGGTAAGTAGTTAACACATAGAGTGGCAATCAGTGCGTTAAATAAGCCATTAATTACTTGCTTAAGCACAACAAGAACAACTGAACTAAATCCAAACTTGAGGAAAACAGAATAAGAAATAGAACATAATGGTGTGCCTAGACATAACCAGTAAGTCAGTACTAGCAAAAACATGTTGCGCGATCGCTTACGCTTTACCTGATAACGCAGCCCTAAACCGACCCAGATGCCTTCTAAAATCAGTAGCAGTGCGGCGTAGGGCTGTCCCCATAAAAAATATGTATAAGTACTAGCGATCGCAGATACCGCAATCCCCATTGCGCTCCCATAAAAATAGATGGCGATCAGTACAAAAATGCTGCCAAATAAAAAGTCAACGCCAAAAAATAAAGGCAGCCGAAAATAATTTCCTAAATACCCTAAAGTTGCAAGCAGAAGAAAAGTAAACAAATAATGCAGGTTAAATTTATCTTGAAATTTATTCTGCGATTTGTCGTTATATCTATCATCTAAAAGCCTATTTAGAAATCTTACAATTGGCGAAGAAAATTTCATTGAATAATCATTACTCTTAATCAATTTTAACTTACAAACTGATGACACGCAGAAGTAATTTCTACGGTGTTTAAAGCTTTCGCACCTCTGTTTTTACTCTCCTCAATTCCTCCTTGCTAAGGGGGAAACTTAACTTCTTTTCCTTAGCAAGCGCTAAATCCTTCTCACTCAAGAATTAGTGGTGCGGCGCACCATTGATTCTTGAGTGAGACCAAAGCACAAAATAGCTAAGTGTGTTTTTTAAAACCCTTACTGAGTTTGGTTTTCAATTTATAAAAGTGTGACTATAGCATTTTTCGAGCAAGCGAGGTACAAAGGTTTGTTTCCCCGCCTTTGACGGGGGAAACAAACCCGTACTTCACTAGACTGATAAACGCTACATACTTTTATGAATTGGTGCTAGAGGGGAGCGCAAAGCGCTCAAAACCAAACCAATAAAAACATTAAAAGCGTTGCAAATTAACACTCGCCAATTCAAGGATGAAATGCAACACCTAGAGATCTTTGCGTAAAGGGACTCATAAGGATATTCTGATATTAATCACAATAATTAGGATACCCTCATGAGCTTTGTCCATCTTACCACCACAGAAA
>NZ_JAYGIF010000113.1:0-38214 GCF_034931345.1 Pseudanabaena sp. CCNP1317
TTTCATCGTGGTTTTTCCTTTTTGATACCCTGCGATTACTCGTTCTCTCAAATCCTGTGAATACGCTTTTCCTGTTTGCATTTTCTCTCCATTTTACCTTGCTCTTGCTCATTTGAAAACCGCTATAGTTGTCTATACCTTGCTGTCTGTCTCCCTAGCTTGCTCATAGCAAACTATGCGATCGCTCAAAATCTTCCTGCTAACAATAGCGATGATGAAACCTTTCAGCGTGTGTTTGGTCGTCCTCGCGCCAATACTGGCAAACAGTCTCTAATTGTTCCGCTTGTTATTGACGATCGCGAACAAGCCACGATCCGCATTAGCTTTGTTCCCAGTCAGCCGCAACAAACACGCCTTCAGTCCAAAGCTACCCTGCAAGCACTCAAACCGATCTTGCGCCCCGAAGTTTTCAATGTCATTGAAACCGCGATCGGTAATGCCGAAGACTTCTCGGTGGATATCTTACAAAAAAATGGCATTGAGGCAGTCTTTGATGAACGCCGCCTTGCAGTGTTCTTACAAATCACTCCTGCGGTGCGTGCGGTTAACGTGCTAGGCGATCGCTCGAATCTGCCGCCCGAAGCCAAAGAAGCAATTCCCGTTAGCTCCCTGAGTGGTTTTGTAAATATCTTTGCGAGCGATCGCTTTGCATTGGCAAGTAACCAAAAAAAAGGAATTCAGCGCCAACCTTTGTTTGTCGGTTTTGATGGCGCAATTAATTTTCAGAATTGGGTTTTGGAAGGAAACTGGTCATTTGTTGAACAGGGACAACCCGAATTAACGCGAGGCGATATCAGGCTGGTGCGTGATGATCCAGATAATGCGATGCGCTATCTCGCGGGAGATTACAGCTTTCCAACTACGGGTTTTCAAAATGCGATCGCGGTTGGAGGCATTGCAGCAGCGCGTAACTTCTCATTACAGCCTTATACAGTCATCCGTCCCGTTAATAATTTTGAATTTTTTTTAGAGCGACCCTCTAAGGTGGAAATCTTTGCCAATGGTCGGCTTGCCCAAACTATCAACCTTCCCGCAGGGCAGCAGGATTTACGTCAATTGCCCCTGACCACAGGCATTAATGATATTCAACTTTTAGTCACTGACGATCGCGGACAAGAGCAGAGGATTAACTTCTCTTCCGCCGTTGCCTCAAATCTTCTGGCTCCCAATGTGCAGCAGTTTGCCTATAGCTTTGGATTTCCCTCAAAAACGCTTAATGGTGGACGGAACTATGACTGGTCAAAACCAATTCTGTCTTTGGCGCATCGTTGGGGCGTGAGTAATGTGTTGACCTTAGGCGGCTATGCCCAAGCTACCAGCCGTCAGCAACTTTTAGGTGTTGAAGGGATTTTTGCCACTGTTTTGGGTAACTTCGCATGGGATGCCGCCATCAGTAATGATCAAAATGTTGGTCAAGACTTAGCATGGCGATTACGTTACGACTTCTTCAATGCCAAAGATACCGATCGCTCCTTTGGTTTTAGCGTAGAACAACGTGGCGCAAGATTTATTACCTTTGGCAATGAGGAGATACCGCGCAATAATACGGCTCTGGATTTATCGGCATTCTATCGCCAAAAATTATTTGGGGATATAGGGGCAGGACTTAACGCCCAGTATCGTTTTGGGCGTGACACCGCCGATTCCTATCGAGTCGGACTAGATCTATCAAAATCCTTTAGTACGGGTCTATCCCTCAATTTATCTCTATCCCAAAGCCGTGATACTAATGGACTCAATGAGCAACGCGCCCTCATCAGTATGCAGCTAAATCTTGGTCAAAATTCGCAACCGATTCAAGCTAGTACCGAAATCCGCAATACTGACAGCCCTACTCAGCAAGTATCTTGGGGCTTTCGTACACCACAAGTTAGTGAATCTCTTAGTGGTTCCTTTGGGTTGAGCCGCAGTCGCGGTAGCGATCGCCTAAATACCAACTTCACCTACACAGGCTATCGCGCTATTTGGAACCTTGCACCCGAAATTGTTTTTACGCCCACTAGCACCCAAGCCAATGCTCTGGTGAGTGTGAGAACCGCGATCGCCTTTGCCGATGGCAATATCGCTTTCTCCCGTCCCATTAGTGATAGCTTTGCGCTGGTTGTGCCTGAAAAAGCCTTAGCTTCGCAAATAGTCGGCGTAAACCCTGACGGACAAGGAACATATCTTAGTCGGGCTGATGAGTTTGGTGCAGCCGTAGTACCCAATTTATCTTCCTATGTTGTTTCCCGTCTATTACTAGAAGTTCCCGACGCTCCCACAGGTATAGAAACTGGGAATCCTGTTTATTACGCTTTACCCACCTATAAAAGCGGTACTGTGATTCGAGTCGGTACGGAGGCAACTGTCTATATACGGGGTATTTTGACCGATGAGAAAGGAACTGCGATCGCCCTTCAAGCAGGAGAAGTCCGTTCTCTTTCTGATCCTCAATGGCAAGCAGTTACTCTATTTACCAATCGAGCTGGCAAGTTTGCTCTAACAGGTTTTAAGGTTGGTCGTTACGAGCTACAGATTGGCTCCCAAAAGCTCCAGTTTGAGATCCCTGAAGGTAAAGTAGGTTTGTATGATCTCGGTACACTAAAATTGCCTAGACTGTCTGAAAAATGAGTATGGTCACAGTGCATAATTAAATTTGAGGTCATGACTGGAAACCACGCTCTCCAAAATTACGTCCTAGCAATTTATGAAATCGCCACAGCCACCATCACAGCCTAAGTCCCCGAAACCACCTCAGTCCAAGTTGATGACCCAGATCAATCAGCTTACACAGGTGGTTAATGGTGTTTTAAAAATTAATCCCAAAGAGCGTGTCCCCAAGTTAGAAGTGCGCCGATCGCAAAAAGATAAGCCTGAAATTTATGATTTAGTGGGCGATCGCTACATATTAGGACGCAGTACGGGCAAATGCGATATTGTCGTACAAACTCCGCTTGTGAGCCAAGTTCATGCCCAATTAGTCCGCGATCGCACCCAAAAGAAAGCCCAATTTATTCTGCAAGACCAAGACTCGACTAATGGTATTTATCGTCAAAAGCAGCGCCTTAAGTCCGTGCCACTACGTCACAAAATGACAATTACTTTAGGTCCCCCAGAACTTGCCGAAGCCGCCACAATCTGCTACATCGATCCGCCGCCTTGGTATATTCGCACGGTGCAATATACGGGAATCGGCATTGGCGTGATCGCAGGGATGCTGGTTTTAGCGATCGGCTATGAGCTTAGCCGTGTCCCATCTCTCAAGCCTCTGCCTGTGACACAGCAGGGCCCTGTTGAAGTTTTTGCTGGTGACAGTATCAAGCGCCTTGATCCCACCGATATTGCTAATCATACGGAATATGCCAGTCTGGGGGAGTTTGGAAAATTTATTCCGCAAGCGGTAATCGCCTCCGAAGATACTTCCTTCAATTGGAATATTGGAGTTGATCCCGTAGGTGTGGCGCGAGCGATCGTCACCAATGTCCGTAGTCGGGGGGAACGCTTAGAGGGTGCTAGTACCATCACTCAGCAGTTAGCGAGAAACTTGCTAGGCAAAACCTATGTGGGGACAGATGACTCCGCAGGACGCAAATGGCGTGAGGCGGCGGCGGCGATTAAACTCACATTTACCTATAGCAAAGAAGAAATCTTACGGCTATATCTCAATCGTGCCTATACGGGCTATGGCGTTTATGGCTTTAAGGATGCAGCCAAACTTTATTTTGGCAAAGAAGCTTCAGAATTATCTCTCTCGGAAGCCGCAACCCTAGTCGGGCTACTACCTTCCCCAGAAACGATTAACCCCTTTAAAAACAAAAATTTAGCGATCGAATATCGCGATCGAATTCTCAATCGCATGGCGGAATTGGGGATGATTACCGATAAAGATGCCGAACGGGCAAGGAGATCGGTATTGATTCTCAATGAATCGGCAAAAACTAAGCTGCAAGGCTCAGTTGCGCCTTATTACTACAGCTATGTGTTTGAAGAATTACAAGATATCCTTGGCGATAACTTTGCGCGGGAGGGAAACTTAATTGTGGAGACCTATCTCGATCTTGCCATGCAAAAGGCTTCTGACGAGGCATTACGTGATGCTGTTGCCCGTGATGGCGGTAGTTACGGATTTAGTCAAGGGGCGATCGTGACGGTGAATAGTAGCGATGGCTCGCTATTGACGATGACAGGTGGTGTTGACTACAGAGCAAGCCAGTTTAACCGCGCTTCCCAAGCCATACGCCAACCAGGTTCAACCTTTAAATTATTTGGCTATGCGGCAGCGATCGATCGTGGTATTTCTCCCAGTACCACATTTTCTTGTAGCGCTCTTTCTGGAATTATCGGCTGTCACAATGGCGGTAGTGGAGCGATCGACATGTATCGTGGCTTTGCCCTATCAGAAAATGTGGTGGCGGTCAGGATTGCCAATAGTGCGGGTTTGGATAATGTCGTAAAAATGGCAAAAAACTTGGGGATCACCACCAAACTTGATGAATCGAGCAATATGGTTTTAGGAGGTAATGAAGTCAAAATCCTAGAGATGGCTGGAGCCTATGCCACCATCGTCAATGAAGGTAAGTACATTAAACCCCATGCCATCAAACGCATTCTCGATAGTACTGACTGTCAAAATCCTAAAGATCGCAGTACCTGTCGCGTCATTTTTGATGCAAATACCTTTATAAAGCCACGTCAGGCGATCGATGCAGGTGTAGCTAGCACGATGGTGGATATGATGCGCGGTGTTGTCCAATTCGGGACGGGGCGATCGGCGGCGATTCCTCAAGGTACTGTGGTCGGAAAAACAGGAACCACCGACGAAGGTAGAGATCTTTGGTTTATTGGTGCTGTACCAAGGCGAAACCTCGTCACAGCCGTTTGGCTTGGTAATGATGAGGGAGTAACCAATGGCTCAAGTGCAGTTGCTGCACAGGTTTGGGGTGAGTATATGCGACAAGCTGTACGCTAAACCAGTAAAGATTATGATTTGCATAATCTTTACTGGTTTAAAAACTTTTGCGAAACTTTTGTCAAAAGCGCTTGACGACTGCCATAGGTGCTGTAGTATTGATTCCGTCTTATGGATTATGCAGAGGCGTTTCGCACCACTGCAATCCTGATACCAATCCTGAAAAATTACGTCTTAATCTCAAGCGACATAGGAGCTATATCTGTGAATAAAGGTGAATTAGTAGATGCGATCGCCGAAAAGGTATCCGTATCCAAGAAAAATATTGAAGTGATCGTTACTGCGGCCCTCGAATCAATTGTTGATGCTGTGGCTGAAGGAGATCGCGTTACTTTAGTTGGCTTTGGTTCATTTGAGCCACGCGATCGTCAAGAGCGCGAAGGTCGCAACCCTCGTACTGGCGAAAAGATGGTGATTGCCGCTACCCGCGTTCCTGCTTTTTCGGCTGGTAAGCAATTCAAAGAAAAAGTTGTTGAGTAATGCGATTTCATAGGATTCAGAAAAAGGGCGCAGTCTCTTTTTCTGAATTATCTTTACTCTCAACCTCCTAAATAGAAGGCGATGCTAAGGGTCGTCTTTTATTTTGGAGGTTGAGTATATTTGTAAGAAAGATGGCTAGTAGCAAAGTTGAAAAATCGCCACTTCAAAAAAAATCAAACAGCGATCGCACCCTCAACACCCAAAACATCGCGATCGCCACTTCAAAAAAATCAAACAGCGATCGCACTTAATGCTTTTACTTTAGCGATCGCCTTACCTTCGTCTGGAAGTTTTTGACCATGCTTGTGGGCTGTCTCTAGCCACAAAGTTCTTCCTGTTATTAACTCTTGCAAGGTTTCTTCTAGGGTTTCACCTTGAGCTAAACATCCTTTTAAGGCTGGAATTTCAGCAATAAAAACACTTTCTTCACTTGGATAAATCACTATTGGATATTTCATGATTGTTCTCTATCTAAACTTGAATTAGTTACTGATTATTCATGGATGAACGAGGTTGAATCGTTTTTTTGATTTCTTCTCCCGCTAACTGTTCAGCTAGGCGTAACTCATAAGCTTTTTGCAAATTAAGCCATAGTTCTGCTCCAGTGCCAAACCATCGCCCTAGAGGCAATGCAGTGTCAGCAGTAATGCCTCTTTGCCCTTTGAGGATTTGCGTAATACGATTTGTGGGGATATGAAGCGATCGCGCCAGTTCTGATGCACTAATTCCCAGTTCTTCTAGTTCATCAGCTAAGATTTCACCAGCGTGAATTGCGGGTCTTGCCATAGTTCTTTTCTCCTTTAGTGATAATCGACAATTTCGATATTAAATGGATGATTTTCTGTTTCTTTCCACTCAAAGCAAATACGCCATTTGTCATTTATGCGGATACTGTCCTTTCCTTTCCTATCTCCGCCTAATGCCTCAAAACGGGTGCTTGGTAAAGCCATTAAGGATTCTTTGTTAGGCGCAGCTTCTAGGATTTCTAGACGTTTGTATGCTTGTCTTTCAAAAGCCTGAAATTCTTTGACTCGTTCGCCAGCAGCATATTTGGCTGTGCGTTTGTCTTTGTACTATTGAGGCATAGGCAAGTTTTACGTGTTACGTCAAGCATACCATTTATGTAACCTCTTCACGAAAATCAAACAGCGATCGCTTTCCCAAAATCTACATTCTTATAAAGTCGCTGTTATCATAGGATTAGGTTATGTGCAAATCTTGATTATGAAAAACTATCGCGATCGCATACGCATCAGTCCGAATATTCGCAGTGGGAAGCCCTGTATAGTTAACACATGGATTACAGTATCAGATGTGTTTGACTATCTCGGTGGTGGAATGAGTGTTGAGGAGGTGTTAGACGATTTTCCTGATTTAACACTTGCAGACATACAGGCTTGTTTTGCGTTTGCTGCCGATCGCGATCGCCGTTTAACAGTGGTTCCCTAGGAAGGTTGCTATTTGATAAGAAGTAATCTTTCTAAGTCAATATTAGTGATTTTGAATTGAATTGCCTCTTCAAAAAATTAAATAGCGATTACCTTACTTTAGAACTGGGGTTTGATATGAATGTTCCATACTTCGCGCAAATGATTAGCATCATCTTGAGATAGCTGTCCTAATTTGGTAATTAGTAAAGACTTCTCTAAGCAATCAAGTCGGGATAAACGCACAGTTGAGGCAACTCGCAAACCACTGGCTGACCAGTCTTTTAGTAAAACATCGGTTTGTGTTCTCGGTTGTGCGGATGTCACTGCTGCTAATACAACATCGGTTCCATCTAGCCAAAGAATTAATACGGGTCTCTTTTTTGAAGATATGCCATTTGTAAAAGGAATTGCTGCAACCCAGATTTCTCCTGCCTTAATAGTCGTCATATAATCCTTCATCTTCTGGCGAATAACTTTTTAAGAAGGCATCATGGGCGCGATCGCCTGTTTCTGATTTGGGCTGAATGGTAATAAGCCATTTACCTTTGCCAACTCCTTCTATTATGGAGCTAGGTATTGTAAGTTTTTCTCCATCTTGAAGCTCTATTTCAAAAGCTAATTGTAATAACTGGCTTTTCATATAATTTAGGTCGCTAAAATATTTAAGATCCTAGCACAGAGTTTAAGTTTGAGTTGCAGAGGGATCGCCCCCTCAATACCCAAAATCGCGATCGCCGCTTCATCAAAATCAAACAGCGATCGCCTTTCTTTAAGACTCAAATTTTTTCATACGTAGTCTTCATCTTCTTCGGACTCAAATCCCAACCATACTAGCAATATATCTTCTAAGTCTTGCATTTGCTCTGATGTTAGCTCTCCCAATTTGCGTAAAAGTTTGGCGTGAGGAATTGTGATGAGATTTTGTACGTCAAATGCGCCTTCTCTGAGAAATTTAGCTTTGACTTGTACTTCAAATCTGGAATCGCGCAAACTTGTTGTATGTGGAACTAGGGTTACTAAGGCTCGATCACTTTCTAGTGCTGGAATGCTGACAACTAAATATGGTCTGAATAGCCAAGATCAACTAACCAAACTTCTCCACGTTCGGGACTACTCATAGGTTAACTCTTCTTGGTCTAATGTTAGAAAAATATCCTCGGCATTCTGAGTATGTCAGATTGTCAAAGGTATTTAGAAGCTCTTGTACTACAGCAGTCATAGCTTTATTCCCTAATTTCTATCTACAGATTAACATGATCGCCACTTCATCAAAATCAAACAGCGATCGCTTTCCCAAAATCTACATTCCTATAAAGTCACTGTTATCTTAGGATTAGGTTATGTGCAAATCTTGATTATGAAAAACTATCGCGATCGCATACGCATCAGTCCAAATATTCGCAGTGGGAAGCCCTGTATAGTTAACACACGGATTACAGTATCAGATGTGTTTGACTATCTCGGTGGTGGAATGAGTGTTGAGGAGGTGTTAGACGATTTTCCTGATTTAACACTTGCAGACATACAGGCTTGTTTTGCGTTTGCTGCCGATCGCGATCGCCGTTTAACAGTGGTTCCCTAGGAAGGTTGCTATTTGATGAGAAGTAATCCATCTGAGTCGATATTAGTGATTTTAACTGATGTTACGTGGAACTCAGATGATGAATCTTTTGCTGCTAGCACGACAGGGCAACCACGGGGGGATTGCCCCTACACCAATAATTTAGATTTTTGTAGGGGCTGTGCCCCCGTGCCAGCCCTAGACTTAGATGATCGTAGGAATTCTATCCACGTAACATCAGATTTTAAGTTGAATCGCCACTTCAAAAATTAAACAGCGATCTGTAATATTTAGTGTGTCCAATCTTCTATTTGTAAGGTTGCAATTTGTCCAAAATCAGAAGTATTGCGAGTTAATACGATCGCATTGTTAACTATTGCGATCCGCTGCAATTTTTAAGTCCATTGTGCCGAGACGAGGATATAACTTTCTGATGCGTTGGAATTCATTGATCTAATACGCTGAGATGGTCTGTATCGATTATGTACATCTATTTTTTGCGTGACTTTGTTGATGTCTTACGCAAAGACTCACGGTATTTTTTGCCTAGTTGCATAGCTTTGTCATAGTCTGGGCTATCAGCAAATGTTCCCGTGATTTGCTCCCACCAAGGTTTTACTGTAGTAGTTGGACTTTCTACCTTATTTTTAATCAAGTTGATTTCAGCTTCTAGGATTGCGACTCTTTCTTCTAGGGTTATTGACATTAGGGTTAGAACTCACTCATGTTGTAGGAATGATTATAACAATTGAGTCACTTTATTAACACAGCATAATCGCACCTCAACACCCAAAATCGCGATCATCACTTCACCAAAATCAAACAACGTCCCCTCAATACCCAAAATAATTACTGACTAAACAGATTTGATTCAACGATAAAAAGAATCTAGTTTTAGTTCTATAGGTAAAATTGAAATTAGATATACTCTTAACTTTCTCGTTCACTTTCATACTGAAAAGGTAATGCTACCCTACTATGAAAGCTATAGTAGCGACTAGAAAAATGCTCCAAGTAAGGACTGATCAAAACTGTTCGTCTCTTGACCATACCAAGTTCGATTTGACGGTACAAAGTTGCCGCATCTATGCCAAAAATTTTCTTGAAATCAGCAGTGAGTTCTGGTAATCCTTCTTGCTCGACCTCACATTCGGGAGGGATTTTCTCAAAAAAGTAGAATCTTTCATGACGATGAGATTCTACCAACTTCCATTCCTTACTATTCATGTTGTTGTCTGCGGCATCTCTAATTCCCCTTGCTTCTGCAATTTCACACAAGATGACTGAGTTTAAAAGCTTTGATGGTTGAAGAATTTCTCGTGAATTTCTAGCTTTATAGTCCCAATCAAGATCGCAGTCTTGCGTAATTACAATTACATATGGATGAAGAACAGTCTCAAAAGGTAGCTCTTGCCCATGCTGTGATAGTTCATCAATGACAGGTTTATATTGGATAACGCCTGTCAGTATTTCACCCTGCCGCAATGAGAAAGATTTATCTGATGATCGATAGATAGCCCGCTCTTCCATAAATTTACAAGACAATTAAGATTCCAACATAATAGGTGGTCTAACCTGCATCTGTCTAAGCTTGCCTTTGATAGTACTTGCAGGTATCACAGGTAAGCTAGATTGAGGAAATCGATTGGCATAGAATCGAGAAATATTTTCTAGTTCCTCAACAGTCTCTTCTAAAGCAGTTTCTGGAAGATTTTTAATGATAAGAAGACATTTAAGCAACAGCATCAACTTTTCTGGAGATAAACTCTGCCAATCAGTAGTAAATGAGAAAGATGAATCTGACATTGTTAAATCAAACGAAGATGTCTTGATTATAAAAGGTCTTCCACTTTCTCTATCAAAAATCTCATTACTAAGGTTAATACCTGACGAAGTTTGACTATGAGGTAATTGGCTGGGGTTGTAGCGCTCTATGGAGAGTGTCTGTGATACTCGATCTGAAGAGTTTACCTGCGGATTGGTTGAATTCCCTAAGTATATTCCAAACATTTTTATCTCCTTCTATCTTTTGTTCTGTATAAAAATCAGCGTCAAACAGGTAAGCAATCTCATCAATCGAACCTTGAGTTTCCTTCACTTTAACAAGCCCATGATTTAAGTTGATTTGTCCTTTTTCAGTTGTAAGAACTAGATTTTTAACTATTGTCTGAATCGCTGGAGAGAGTTCTGGATCGTACAGTTCTGAAGCAATATGTTTGGCTATCAATTCTGACCACTGTTTATCTTCGATTCCAAGCTTTGAACGAATTATTAAATCTTGATATCGAAGCCCTACTCGTGTATAAAAAGACGGCTTGTATATACTCTCAAAGATTTTTACAGCATCCTCAAATCGTTGCTTAAATTGCTCATATCTCTCATACGAAGAAGTAGTTAAAGCAATAAAATCTTTAGTAATAGAGAGATGCCATTTTTGATCTTCTGATTTAAAACTGTAAGCAACCTCACTTGGCAGAGACAAACCAAACTGTTGAGCAACTTTCAAAAAATCTGGTGGTACTTGTGACTGCTTCATCTCAAAAAGAGGATACTGTAACCTTACCTCATCCTGAAACTCAACTGGCTCAGAATGAGATATTTTGAGTATGGGGGGAAAGCGCAATTGACACACAACTTCTATAAGAGGGTTGCGATTGTAGATTACACGTTCGGACTCAGGGAAATTCATCAAACTTTATGATCGCCGTAAAAATATGTACTGCCAAAATCATAGCCTAAACTATAGGGCTAGATTGTTCAAATATATTATGAGCTGCAAAGTAATGTTGTTCACTTAAACACTCTCAACTGGTTCGGGTTTCCAAGTTTCGCCGTACTTATCTTTGAGCGCAGCCCATGCTTCGACTTGACCTTCAGCATATTCCCCTGGTTTACCCCATTGTAGGAAAGCACTCATCTGCGCCTTGTCATCGGCATCAAGGAAACGGATTGCGTAGGTGGTGAAATTGCCGCGTTTGGCTTCGGCGGTTTCAAAGCGGACATCGGTGATTTTGTCCATGTTTAGGTGAAACTCGATGTGTTCAGAATGCATATTCGCATACTTGCCCTTGGGGAGTTCCGCGTAAAATAGCTTCTCGATATTTACCCTAGCTTCTAGCACACCCGCATCACTGGTGACGATCAAACGCACTAAGCCGAGAGTGTGACATTCTTCTAAAAAATCTTTTAAAGTAGCAGCCATAGGAGTTTATTTAATATTAATTAATAAGTTTGTGATGATGTTGTGAAATTTTTTTGCGATCGTAATTACCCCATTAAAGCCGAAAAGGGTTAGTCTGTGTAGCTTTTAGTCGATAAAAGTAGCGATCGCCACTTTGTCTTAAGAAATTCCCAAGATCTCAAAAATGCTCTAAAGTTGACTACAAGCTCATTTACCCGCAATTATTCAAGCTTTTATCTATGAAAATCGCCAATAATATTACAGAATTAGTTGGACATACTCCCCTCGTCGAATTGCAGCGCATTCCCAAGGCTGAAGGCTGCGTGGCTCGAATTATTGTCAAACTAGAAGGCATGAATCCCGCCGCCTCCGTTAAGGATCGCATTGGAGTGAACATGATCCAAGAAGCCGAAGAACAGGGCTTGATTTCTCCAAATAAAACAATTTTGGTGGAGCCAACTTCAGGCAATACGGGAATTGCTTTGGCGATGGTAGCAGCCGCTAAGGGATATAAATTAATTCTGACCATGCCCGAAACCATGAGTATGGAGAGGAGATCGATGTTACGCGCCTACGGAGCCACCCTCGAATTAACCCCCGGAACTGAGGGCATGGGCGGCGCAATCCGTCGCGCTAAAGAAATTAGTGAAAGCACTCCCGATGCCTATATGCTGCAACAGTTCCGCAATCCGTCCAATCCTGCGATCCATCGGAAGACTACAGCCGAAGAGATTTGGGAAGATACTGAAGGACAGATTGATTTTCTGATTTCTGGAGTTGGTACTGGCGGCACGATTACAGGGGTTGCAGAAGTGATTAAATCACGTAAGCCAGAGTTTAAGGCGATCGCAGTTGAGCCTGCCAATAGCCAAGTATTAGCAGGTAATCGCCCAGGCCCTCACAAAATCCAAGGTATCGGTGCAGGATTTGTGCCTGAAGTTTTGAAAACGGAACTGATTGATGAGATTATTCCTGTAACTGATGATCAAGCGATCGCATTCGGTCGTAGGTTAGCGCGTGAAGAAGGACTTCTATCTGGAATTTCTAGTGGTGCAGCGCTCTATGCGGCGGTACAGATTGCCAAGCGCCCTGAGAATGCTGGCAAAATGGTGGTGATGATTCAGCCTAGCTTTGGCGAACGTTATTTGAGTACGCCTCTATTCCAAGATCCTGAATTGATGGCACTAAGTTAAAAGCCCTCCCTAGCCCTCCCCTTGCAAAGGGGCTAAAGTGTACACACAAGTTATCAACTATAGCGTGAGTTACTAATGATCCCCCCCAGCCCCCCTTAAAAAGGGGGGAGGATTTTCTTCTTCCCCCTTTTTAAGGGGGATTGAGGGGGATCTAAACCATCAAACGTAGACAGAGAAACGACTTTTTGTGTACACAGTAGTTGCAAAAGGGAGCGAATTAGATTTCTGATATAGCAATCCTAAATGATATGTGAGAAATTTGAATTTCTGAAATCCCTTAAAATAAGCGGTTAGTCTAGATACTCTCTCACAACTCATTTAGGATTGCTATATTCCCCCTTTGTAAGGGGGAATTAAAGGGGGTTAACTAGCAGACTTGGCAATTACGCTCTTAACTGTGCCATCCAAAATCGATAGAGCCGCCACATATTGTGGATCTTCCTTAGTACCTAGTTGTTTACGAGTAATTGGCTCTGTCAGAGCGACTTCTACATCAGGAATAATGCCGCGTTTATGGATGTTGTGATGTAAGGGAGTCTCGTATTTCGCGATCGTTACCGCCAAACCTGCACCATCTTCTAATTCATACAGGGATTGAATTAAGCCTTTACCGTAGGTCTTTGTGCCAACGAGTTGAGCGCGATCGTTCTCCTGTAATGCACCAGCAAGGATTTCGCTAGCGCTGGCACTACCGCCATCGGTGAGAACTACTAAAGGATCAGTGGTAATGGCATCACCTTTCGCTTCAAAACTCTCTTGAATGCCGTGACGGTCTACGGTATAAACAACTGTTCCTTCAGGAATCCACATCCGCGCAATCTGTAAACCAGCATCAAAGAGTCCCCCAGGATTCCCGCGTAGATCGAGAACATAGCGATCGGCTCCTTCAGCTTTAAACTTTTTGATAGTCTTTTCCATATCGGCGGAAGCATTACCGTTGAACTGATTTAAACGGATATAGCCAACTTTATGATTCTCTTCTTGATTGAGTTTGGCAATGATCGGCGTAACTGCTATCCGATCGCGTTTAATCACTACATCAAGCTTCTCAAAACCTTTACTATCAGCAAGGGGACGCTCTAGGCTCAGCTTAACTTCAGAACCGATCTCACCACGCATTCTTGTCGCACATTCGTCAAGGCTCAAGCCTTTAGTGGGAATATTATCAATGCCCACAATGCGATCGCGCGATCGCACACCCGCCACATCCGCAGGCGAACCTTCGATCGGGGCAATTACAGTGATATTGTTATCTGGTTCATCAGCGGCAATTTGTAGCCCTACACCTGTTAGCGCTCCCGAAGTACTAGTTTGCATACTTTTGAATTTGTCAGGTTCTAGCAAGCGGGTAAAAGGATCGTCCAGAGTGGCAAGCATTTCCCGAATCGCTATATAGGTATCTTCACGGCTATTAAATTTGCGATTGACAAATTGGCGGCGAACTTTGTACCAGTTTTGATGATTAAAATCAGCGTCTACATATGAACGGTTAACGATTTGCCAAACATTAGTTAAAAATTTTTGTTCTTGCAAAGAGTCCGTAACCGCAGCATTTACACCACCAATCCATAAAAACTGCAAGGCGATCGCGACTAAACTAATTACGAGCCAAGACCAAATACGACGCTGTTTTATCATGCTCTATATAAAATTTTTTATAAAAAAGTATTCTCTCTATCCTAACTAATCTAGCTTTCATCAAACCTAATTTCCAAAATTTCACTACCTAGGATGCCAAAAAACCATAAATTTAGAGAGGATGCAAAGCATCCTCTCTAAATTTATGGTTTTTCTCAAATGCAGCATTGGCGAAAATTTCAAGCGGCGCTAATTTTTTATACTTGTTTGCCTTTGCATCCGCAGGGAACACTCAATTTTCGGGGAATTGCTCTCTATGCGCCACTAATCGGTATTTTTATCGGCGTGGTGATCGCCGCTTTTGATCTTTGCCTAGGACTGCTCAAACCTGCTTCAGAATTTATATATCTGCGATCGCTATTGACAATTTTATTAGGACTATTAATTACAGGTGGATTACATCTTGATGGCGCTATGGATACTGCCGATGGGCTAGCTGTCACCGATCCCCATCGTCGCCTTGAGGTGATGGCAGATAGTAATACTGGTGCTTTTGGCGCGATCGCAGGAATCACAATTTTGTTATTAAAAGTTATTGCACTTGCCGCCATTAAAGATCAGCGTGTTTGGGTTTTGACTAGTGTTTGGGCATGGGCAAGGTGGGGACAACTTCGCGCCATTATGGCTTATCCCTATCTCAAAGCGATCGGCAAAGGCAAATTTCATCAAGAGGATTTGCATCACTGGCAAGTGCGGCTAGTGGCAATTTTGTTAATGGCTGGTAATTGCGCGGTCGCCTATTTTAACAAATCACTTTATTTAGGAATCGGTTTAACAGTAATTGGGTTTAGCTTTGCTTGGCTAATCGGTGCATGGCTAAATCGTCAACTTAGCGGGCAGACTGGCGATACCTACGGGGCGATCGTCGAGTGGACTGAGGCTTTGAGTTTAGTGGCGATCGCCTACTTGTAAAATTAAGATATAGCCATGTGCGGCGTGCAAAGCACGCCGCACATGGCTATATCTTAATGCCATTAAAGAGATGGTTCAACGCATCAGGCAGTAGGTATCTCACCATACTGTCCCGTCCGCTACGCGGACGGGACAGCTTCTGTTTTTTTAGTTTACTTATGCCCAGCTAAGTACTTGTGCAAAATAAATTACCAAAACCCGTAAAGTTGCGCCCCGAAGGGGCGCAACTTTACGGGTTTTGCTTTGTAATTTATTTTGCCTAGCTACTTACATATATTGCTCTGGGTTTTGAAACTTTACCCAAAAAAGAAAAGTGCGATCGCGCATTTCTTTTTTATGATGATAGGTATGCCTAGATTTCAAAGCCGACTTTTTAATTGGATTGATAACTCATTACCTGCCCAACTTGGGCGCAGCGTAAGGCGATCACTCGATCAAAAAATTCGACAGCTTGCAGGGCTACCGCTCCAAGAGTTGCCGCGCTTGCTAGCTTATCAAGTAGCCAAGGCGGCTTTATATCCTGTGTATCTGATTGCATCTACAGCAAAACGTGTTTTTCCAGCACTTGAGCGAGGCAAGCCTGAGTCTACAGAAAAACTGCGATCGCAACCAGAGGCTGTAGGGCTTTTACCTGAATTTGATAGTCTAGAACTTGAGCCAAAGCTTGATCAATTTCTAGAGCCAAAGATTGATCTTCCCAAACTAGAACTTCCTCTACTTTTGCGTCCATTAGCTAAGTTTTTCGATTGGATTGATCGCACCAAAACTAAACTAGATCGCAATATTGCGGCGATCGTTAAGCGCCAAACAGATTACCTCTCAACCTCTGATAAACCAGACCTAGAACCCAATCTAAATGCTAATCGCATTTTTGCCGAAATCTGGCAACAACAGATAGCCCAAGCTGAACGGAACACCTTAAAGGAAAATAATGGACTTACTGAAAATGTATCTCTGGGCAAAAATAGAAGACTAGAGCAATTACGCCGTTTAATTGAAGCTGCGATCGCTTACTTTTTTGGCAATCAATCACCTGCTCCAGAACCTAGCCTAGGCAATGTGGAAGGATCAGAAATATTTGGCACAGAATCTCCTGATACAGAATCATTGCCAGACAGTCCCAAGTTAAGGCGGCGAAGAGTCACTTCCACAAAAGCAAACAGACTCAAGGATAATGCAACTCTAGCTGAAAGCCCTAATCTAGACCGTCTGCGCGATCTGATTGCCGCCGCAATTGATTATTTTATTGGCAAGCGATCGCTTGCTGGCGATCAAGATAAGACTGACAGCATCAATGGAATGCAGCCCGACCGATTAGCAGAGCGATTAATTAATCAGCTTCAGTCTAGAACTAATAGTTATCCCAATCGCGATCCTAATCGCGATCTTAATCAAGATTCCGAATTCTCTGATGCTCTCAAAATCGATAATCAACTAGACCGCTTGCAAAGATTAATTGAACAAGCGATCGCCTATTTCTTTGGTAAACAGCGATCTTCAACTCTCGAAGAAACCTCAGACATTACTCCCAGCGACAAAGCTTGGCTAACTATGGAGGATGTATTTGGCGATGACAATGGACCTTGGCCGATGCCATTGGAATATGAATCCATTGCATTTAGTAAATCTCCAGATCGAATTACTATTCATTCTTCGGGTGAGTTAGAAAATTTTGAAACCACAACTACACAAATTTCTCAAGATCAACTTGAAGGCAGTTTAGTGTTTGAAGAAGAGTTATTGAGCTGTCAAAGGCAAAGTTTTGTTGAGAACAACAGTGATCGACCTCTCCGAGCTTGGATTGAAAACAAGGCAAATATTGGGGGGCGTTCCAGTAATCCTCTAATTAGGTTTCTGCTTTGGCTTGATGAGATCGTTCTCAAGATCGAAGATTTGCTCATAAAGTTTTGGAAAGGATTAATGCGTTTTCCCAAGCGCTTGATTAATTTCATGCGTTTTGGCAAGAAGCGTTAAATTAAAGCGCTTTGCGCTCAAACCCAAACAAAAAAATATTAAAAGTGTTGCGAAGCAACACTTTTAATATTTTTTTGTTTGGCAATAACCAATAGGATAGCGCCCCGCAGGGGCGCTATCCTATTGGTTTGAACACAAATTTTGCCAATGCTTCCAAATAATCACCATTGCCATCGTATCAAGGCGGCAATACTGATAGAGTAACTCTTTCCATTGCGATCGCATTGCTTGATTGTCAATGCCCCGATCACAATTTTCGCCATACATCAGGTCTTGATAGGCTAGCATTGCGCCAGCACCCTCATTCACCACTTGAATGCGATCGCCTATTTGCAATTGTGGCAACACATCGTAGGGACTCAGGATTTCACCATCAACTTCTCGATAGTATTCCTGAAAATAGGGGATTTTATGTAAGTAGGGATTGGTTTTCCAGACCGCAGGTAAAACACATTTAAGGGAAGTTCGTCCTTTCATTAAGGGATGAAAATAATGATTAAGTGTAAGCGCATTCATATCAACTAGGTGCGATTTGCCCTTGTTGCCTAGCTTAGCGGTATTCGCTAGCCATGTTTGTAATTGGGGATTTTGGTAGTCATAGGCTTGCATTTGATAGTAGATATCGCGCAATACGCTGTTTTCATGGGTTGCCCATGTCAAGATTGTGCCGCGATCGCCTAAGCATTCCATTAGCGATTCGGCAAATTGAAAATTTGGGAAAGTATTTTCGAGATCCAGCCATTCCGTTTGGATAGGATCTGCATCTGGCTCGATGATTGTGTGGCAGCTCCACTGAAAAGCTACCTGCTCATAGGGGCGCATCCCTGCCCGATAGGGGATTGCCATGCGCGAAGTCTCAAAATCAATAAAATGAATGGGATATTCTATCTGCTGTACTATTTGAGGAAGATGCTCAGAAATCCATTCTTTGTTTTTTTGCGTGTATTCAATCTGAATGAGTTGACGATAGCTATAGGTTTCGTCAGTGAGTTCTTCTAAGGGAACATCAAACATACTGACTTGCTTTTGCTGAATCATTTCATTGACTAGAGGAGTCTCATGACCACCAATGCGTCCCATTTGATAGAGTTCGAGGACATGGTTCTCCACATCCGCTAAATCACCCCAGCATTCCTTAAAGCCATCACGGGGATCGCGATCGCTAGCACGATACTCACAACTTTTACAGCTTTTGCTAATCGGCGCAAATATTTCAGAGGATCGCTCTAGCAAATAGTCTAAATACTTCTGAGCAGAAGCAATTGTCGGCTCGATTAATTCTGCAACTTCAGTTTCGATACTAACTTTAGTAAGAAATTGATCTTTTTCTAATTCCTGAATATCCCCGATAAAATCAACCTTAATTCCATTCATTTTGGAAAAGGAATTACGAGGGGTCGATAGACGCTGGATTTGGAAATAGGAAGCAAGATGATCAATGGCTGTAGTTTTAGCGCGATCAGGAACCAGTAAATAAGGCGCAATCTCTACTGTGCGATCAGGTAAATGCTCGGCTAGCATTTCTTGCAAAATCCCAACTTGGTAAGCCACATCTTCGATGATATATCTCCATTCACCGCCAACATTTCCAGTACGTTTATTGCGAAAGAGAGAAAGATTGCGGTATTTGACTAAGTTTTCGTGAGCTTTACTATCAAATCCTTTAGATCTAATTTCGATAATCTCAATGCGATCGCCTTGCTTGACGAGAATATCAGCACGGGCTAGCTTATGGGATGCATAAAGAACTGGCTCAAAGAGCGTCACATTCTCCTGTTGTAAATAAGCGATCGTTTCTTGAGCAGCACTTGCAATGCTTTCCTCGGAGTTAAGATTTGCCGAAATGTAGATGCCTTCAGGGTAGAGAAGGTGAGCAATCTTACTAATGATGAAATTCCCATCGGCTAATATTCTGGTATATGCATCAACGCGATCGACCGTGGGATAGCCCAACTTCTTGTAATAAAGTTTGGTTGTGCAACTGCGGGCAGTCTTGAGATCGGATTTTGTCAGATAAATAGGATGGGACATACTGCCTAAAAAACTTCGCTGTATCAATCTAGCATGAACGAACAAACCACAAAAGATTTTTTGAAAGTCTTGCTTTGCAAGACTTTCAAAAAATCTTTTAGTTTGGATGGGAGCGTAAAGTTTTTTAGAACAGCGATCGCTCTATCCAAAAATTTCCGCAGGGTCAGCAGATTGGACTTTGCGTAATGATATCGCACCAGAAATCACACACATCACCATCGTTAAGAGCATCACAGGAATTGCTTTGTCCCAGATATACAAAGGCAATAACGTGGCATTTTTGGTGAGATTGTACAGCCCAAAGGAAATTCCTAACCCAGGAATAAAGCCTAAAATCGATAGAACAAAAGCTTCTTGAATGACAACTTGAGCTAAGTACAAATTACCATAGCCCATCGCCTTAAGCGTCGCATATTCCGCAAGGTGATCAGAAACATCTGTATAGAGAATCTGATAAACGATCACAATTCCCACAATGAATCCCATCACGGTTCCAAGACTAAAGATAAAACCGATCGCCGTACTTTTCTGCCAATATCCTTTCTCAAAGTCAATGTAGCCTTCCATAGTCAAGATCCGCGTATCATCGACTGCCGCATCCTGAGTTTTTTTCAGATCTTCCACCGTGAGATCGGTCTTATAGACAAACACCTTATCTTTATTCTCTTCGCGAATCAGTTTTCCATTTGCATCAATACTTTCTTTATACAAAATCTGAACTCTTTTACCGTCGGGTTGCAGTTTTTCGCGAGGCAAAATTACATGATCACTGGGTTGACTCAAAATGAAGTTTCGCATTGCCTCGTAAGGTGATGCATCAGGTTTTAAGTTAATCAAGCCGACATTAATTAATCCTGAACGACGACTATCAAAAATGCGAAGAAAATTAGTATCGCTAGTAATCACCGCACCATCAGCAGCAAAGGATGCACCTAGCTCAAATAAACCTCCAATTGTTAGTTTGCGGTTGGCAACTTCGCGAGTGACGAGATTGTTACAGACAAAAGCATCATCGGTGAACTTCGCCTTGAGCGCTAAAGTGCCACATTCACCCACAATTGGACCGAACTCAGCACGAGAAGCACGATCAAAGAGAACCACATCTTGGGTTTTGACTTGATCGATATTAGCCTCTGCACCCGACATTTTAAAAACCTTGGCATCAGGATTTGCACCCAATACCAAGATATTACGAGTCTGTCCCGCAGGGTCTTCTTTGATTTTCCAAGCTCCAAGTCCGATATACACTGGGTTGACTGAAGCAACTTCCTTCATTCCTAAAGCTTGATAAAGGCGACGTTGTGAGAAGTTTCGCATTCCCACAAGGTTAGTGGATTGAGGACTAATAATTACTAAGTCACCCACCAAATTACTTTGCAAGCGAATTGCACTAGTAAATAGAGCATCACGGAATCCTAATTGCAAAAACATTAAAACTACAGCGAAGGTAATTCCTGCGATCGCTACTAGCAGTCGGCTTTTTTCGTAGGTAAGTTGTAGCCAAGCAAGAGGTACAGCAAAAATCATAAAATTTTATCTAGCGTTAAAAAAAATAGATTTAATTAAGAGCGCTTTGCACTCCCATTAAACCTCTACCTTGACTCTGACTTGCAAATTTGTAAGCCCTGAAACCTTGGAACTGTCATCTAACTTGATCTTGACTTCAATAATTCGCACATCGGTTTTTGCAGCAGGATCGGTTCCCAGTACATCATTTTTGGCAATCCGCAATCCAATGCGATCGACTTTGCCCGTAAGTTCACCTTCAAAGGCTTCGCTTTCTATAGTTGCTTTCTGTCCAACCTTGATTTTGCCGATATCAGTTTCATAGATTTCCGCAACTACATACATCTGACTGGTATTGCCAAGGTCAACCACTCCATTTGTCTGACTGACAAATTCACCAGTTTTCGTATTGATTTTGAGAACTTGTCCATCAATTGGAGCGCGAACTTGGGCTAGATCAAGATCAACTTCCGCTTTCTTGACATTGACCATCGCAGTTTGTAATTGAGCTTCGGCAAATTGGATGTCAGTGGGACGGACTTCTCTAACACTACTGAGCAAACCTTGCGATTGTTTTAGACCAAACTCTGCTTGTTGAATCTGTTGCTTAGTTTGTTCAAGTTGTCCTGCGAGAGTGACGGCTTTCAGTCGATAAGTATCCAACATTGACTCTGAAATTGCACCATCTTTTTGTAGCTGCTGAAAGCGATTGTAGTCTCGCTCAGCAATGTCTAGTTCTGCTTTAAGTCGAGCCGCATTTACACTAATAGCATTGACATTTGCTTTAGCCGCTTCAACATTACCTGCTTGGGCTTCAATATCGCCACCCTTAGCCCCTGCACGGACTCTAGCAAGATTGCGATCGCTTTCTTGAGCTTGACTTTGAGCTTGAAGTAAAGTGGCGACTGAGCGATCGTAACTGTCGAGAATGGCGATCACTTGACCCTGTTTGACCATATCGCCTTCTTTGACCAATAATTTGACAATGCGCGATGTCCCTAGCGCCGAAGGTGAGGCAACTTTGACGACTTCTCCCTGTGGCTCTAGGCGACCTAAGGCACTAACTGCCCTAGGCTGCTCTTTTGTACTGGCACTTGTTGCTGGTGCAGATGCTGGTGGATTATTGCCAAACCGTCCAATCACAAACCAAATACTCACACCTAAGGCGGCAAGGGCAAGGGCGATCGCAGGGATTAAAAATTTGTTGGAGCTTTTTGGTTCTAAGGCGTTTTTCATATTGCTAGTTTGATTGCTTCTTGCCGAAATGCTTTGTGGATCTCCCGATATATTACTGATTTTTGTAGACGGTTCTAACTCTTTATCCGCCTGTTTATCTACCTGCATATGCTCTTTGCCTCTATATATTCAAACCAGATTTAAAAACTAGCCAATAGTCTACCAAGCAATACCAGTTTGTCCATGTCTTTGACATCCTGCGCTTAGGCTAGATTCGTATTGATGTAACGTAGAACGCTGAGATTTGGGCTTGGAGACCAAGCTTACCTTTACAAATATGTGTAGGGATTTGGGCTTGGAGACCAAGCCCCTACCTTTATGATTTGGGCTTGGAGACCAAGCCCCTACCTTTATGAATACCTAGGGATTTGGTTTCCAAATCCTCTTTTAGAGCGTGTTTGATAAGTCTTTTATTTAGCGTAAATTTCTGCTTTTACCCCCATTAATCCCCCCTTGCAAAGGGGGGATTAATGGGGGTAAAAACTTCTCAAACACGCTCTTAAGATGACATAAAAATACTATGACGATCTTTGTTCTATGTAACATCAGTTAACGTGAGTTCGATATAGCCATTTGCGGCGTGCGAAGCACGCCGCAAATGGCGAAAAATGGTAAGAATCGCTTAGCGATTCTTACCATTTTTCGCTTTCGTCGAACTGACGTTAATTAAAGTTTTAAAATCCAATAGATTAATGTCAACGTAAAGCACCGTCATTAATCTATTGGGTTATGGTTGGATGCTCAAGGCTTCTACCAACTGCTGCTCTGAGAAAGAAGTTACTAGGTTTAATGGTAGGGGATCACGACTAATAGTTTTGGCATAGGTTGCAGTGAGATAAGCCTGAAATGTAGATTGCCTTGCAAGATAGGTTTTAAAGAATGCGATACTTAAGGACTTGACATAGGGATGGGCAAAGCTGGGATCAACTCCAATCAGTGATGAAGGGATAGTAAGTACACCCCTGTCACTTTTTTCTAAAAACGAGAAATGCGTTCCTTTAGAAACGATCGCTAAATACTTTTCAGCCCCATTGATCCAAGTAAATGGAAAAAGCTGTTCGGTGACAGTTGGGGCGATCATGTCATCACCACTGGCAAAAATCATCACTGGTACATTTAAAGAGCGCATTCCCTCACGGTTAAACATCGTACTGCCACCAATGGGATTGAGAGTAAAGATTGCCTTAACACGAGGATCTTGCAAGTCCACGTCTTGGGGTTGCAAATTGATGGCTTGACATTGAATTAACTTAGAAAGATTGAAAGAGTTCACATCGGGTTCAGGAATATCGCAGCTAGCTTTGATGCTGGCAAAGTTTAGCCGCGCACCACCCAAAGCCAAAACCGTGTAACCACCAAGGGAATGTCCGATCAGACCAACATTTTGCAAATCGAGGCGATCGCGTAGATCGGGCAAGGTTTGAGATTGTCGTTCGAGATCGTCTAGTAGATATTTGAGATCACGGGGTCTGAGGTAATGATCACGAGGATTAGGAGTTTTCCCAAAGCCATTTAAAAAGGCTACAAAATCTTTACTGCCTGTTTCTGGATGCTCTAGTACTGCTACTGCATAGCCGTGGGATACTAAATGTTGTGACAGATAGATAAATGTATCGCGATTGGAAGCGAATCCGTGGGAAATGACAATTACGGGCGCTGGTTTGGTCGTTCCTTGCGGATTGTATAGGGTAGCGTTGATGGTCATTCCCCGCTCTGGATTCTGAAAGGCAAATTCGCGTTTTAGCCAAGAGTATGCTCCTTGGCTGTCCATTTCATCAGTCGGCACAGGAATTTTAGTACTTTTTATTTCATGTTCCGATTGCTTTTGCAGAGCAGCGATCGCCATTTCTTTGCGATACCAGAGTAATGATATTTCGCTGTAAGCAGCTAATCCTAGGTTTAAATCTAACTCAATCGTTGGTAATGGAAAACGTCGCAAAACGTTAATCGGCGTTAGCCCTTCAGGACTTGCTGCGGAAAGGATGATCGCCGCACGTAATGCTGACAATCCATTTTGATAACCATCA
Source organism: Pseudanabaena sp. CCNP1317 (assembly GCF_034931345.1). NCBI lineage: Bacteria > Bacillati > Cyanobacteriota > Cyanophyceae > Pseudanabaenales > Pseudanabaenaceae > Pseudanabaena > Pseudanabaena sp. CCNP1317. The sequence continues at coordinate 24,118 of NZ_JAYGIF010000113.1, forward strand.
CCCTGCAAAATCCTCCCCAAGCGCTTCATTAGCACAAGTCCAATTGGCGAATAGGTAAACTGACTAACGACAATGGGACTGATATCGTAGCGGGTATTCAGTGCTTGCCTGAGTTCAACTTGCTGACTTGGTGACAGATGATCCAGATAAAAAGCAAGTCGCTTGGTAATTTTGCCAGACTTTGCGAAGGTTTCTAGGTCAGGAATCGGAATCGTAAACTGTCCAAAGGGGGGATACCAAAATGAGACCTTTTCGGCGCTGATAGCAGGCGATGGTTTGAAAATAGCCGACCCCAAAGCGATCGCCAAGACCACAGCGATCGCGAGAAATACCCGATTCCTAAACATGAAGATCCGATGTAAATATTGACTAAGCACCATCTAAGTTTGCGCCGCCTATGGTTACCTATTAAGGTTTTGCATATCAAGCTTTAGGAAGCGATCCACCGCTTGATACATCCAATATAGAGGCATTTTAGGATCAGCACTAGTCTTCTGAAATCCTAAGGCTCCTGCTAAAGCTGCATAATCGGGATGAATGATTAATGTGTACATATCCCATAGGTTCGGAAAATCCTGTTGTATTCTTTGGAGAGTTTGTTGTGAGTCTAGCAAGAGACTAGGCTGAGAGGCTTGACGATACTGACTATCAATTACCCAACTTCGCACAAAGACCGACCGACAAGTTTCATCCCCAGCCAAAGCCATTTGAAATGGATCGATGTCAGCAACCTGACTCAGATGCAGCCCTCGACTGGGAGGCTCAAAAAACTTAATTTCTGATTCGCGTTTAGTTGGATAGAAAGCATAAAATCCCACGGGATTATGATTGTCGTTGCGCCTTAATACCCGTAAGCCGATAGCATATTGATTAGCCCAATCGCGGAGAATATTGGCAATGCGATAGGTGACTGCATCATGATTGCGATTGAGCCAGTTGTAATTACTAGCTAATAAATTAGCGATCGGAATCGCATCACTACGAGGATCAAAAGCATTGATCTCTAAATCAACCTTGCTCTCCGAACTATCACCTTTGAGCAACTCTGGCAGAGGTTGAATTTTGATTTGGGTACAGTTGCCATCAAATTGTTTTTGGATTAACCCCAGATCGACCAACTTATTGAGCATCATCCCTGCTGAGCGATCGCCGCCCCGATCTTTATCGCTATAAAACACATCTGAAGCTTCCAGACAACTACATTCCACCCATCCTTGTGGAAATGATAGTTCTAGAAGCGGTGGTTTTGGGAGAGCTTTTTGAGATTGGCAATCTTTCAAAAACAAATAAAGCGCTAGGCGTACAAAACACTCGGCTCTGCGCCTTGTCATCCCAATCCGTCGCAGCAGCATTTCCACATAACGCTGCTGGATGGATTGGGGAAGCCATTGATCAAGGGCTTCAGGACGAATTGCTGACGATATGGACATATGAGCTACCAATGAAAACAGCGCTTTGCACTGTAAGGCTTGTGTCTGCTTTCCTTAAATATAGCAAGCTTTTTCAAAAAACTTCACCCTACTTCGATCTACTTCTGTAATCTTCGTGGCGATCGCAGCCTACTCGGTCAAGTCATTCTCATTACATAGGTACAAGCTGCATGATGAGCTTATGAGTTTTGAGAGCAGCCCATGATTTCCGTCTATCAATGCAAATCAGTATTTCAAAATCTACTCCGTCCATTAGTCCAACAATTGGCAACATGGCAAATTTCCCCTAATCAAGTGACGATATCCGCGATTTTGTTGTCGGGGGTGACAGGGCTAGCACTTGTCCAAAGTACACAATTTGCTAGTTCCTTCCTGCCCACATCTCAACAGGTTTTATGCTCTCTACCGATCGCCTTATTAGCACGTATGGCTCTCAATGCGATCGATGGAATGCTTGCCCGTGAGCATGGGCAGAAATCAGCCTTGGGCTGCATTCTTAATGAAATGGGAGATGTCTTATCCGATATTTTTCTCTACTTACCCTTTGCCCTAATCGCAGGTGTTTCTGCTCCCTTGATCGTCAGCATTGTGATCTTAGCGATCGCCTCGGAAATGGTCGGGGTATTAGGCTATGAAATTGATCATAAACGCCACTACGAAGGACCAATGGGCAAAAGCGATCGCGCCTTAGTTTTTGGTGTCATTGGCTTGATATTAGGTTTGGGAATTGATCCTAATCAATGGCTAACGTTCCTTTTAGTTGCAGTTATCTTGCTTCAGATTTGGACAATTACTAATCGCATTCAAGGAATGCTACAGGAGGTAGAAGCATGGAAATAAATATGGGGCTAAACATTGCAACACCAGTGCTGTATACACTTGTAGGAATTTTTGGACTTCTAGCGATCGCCACAATGATTACTTTCGGATTAGCCTTGAGTCATTGGGATACAGACTATAGCGAACTCAAATCCCGCATCAAATCATGGTGGGTGATGGTTACAATTTTCAGTCTTGCTATCTTGCTGAAGTATCCAGTTTCGATCATCTTCTTTATGTTTCTTAGCTTCATTGCCCTGCGCGAATATCTCTCTCTAATTCCAACGCGCTTTAGTGATCGCCGCGTTTTACTGTGGACTTATCTTGCCATCGTCATCCAATATTTCTGGATTTATATCGGCTGGTATGGCATGTTTCTGCTCTTCATTCCCATCTATATGTTTCTGCTCCTGCCAGTGAGAATGTTGCTCAATGGTGAAACTGAGGGCTTTTTAAATGCGATCGGCACACTTCACTGGGGACTGATGCTGAATGTCTACACAATTAGCCATCTCTCCTATCTAATTATGCTGCCACTTAGTGGGAATCCAATCGCAGGTGGTACTGGCTTATTAGTTTATTTATTAGTACTGACTGAAATCAATGACATCGCTCAATACATCTTTGGGAAGATGTTCGGTCGTCACAAAATTATTCCTAAAGTCAGTCCCAATAAAACCATTGAAGGGTTATTAGGCGGAGTTTTAACAACCACAGGACTAGCGATCGCCTTAGCTCCTTGGCTGACTCCCTTTGATTTAATCCACTCCGCTTGTTTGGGGCTACTCCTTAGCCTGACAGGATTTATCGGTGATGTGAATATCTCCGCATTGAAAAGAGATTTAGGTGTTAAGGATAGCGGCACAATTCTCCCTGGACATGGCGGTATTTTGGATCGCATTGATAGCCTGACTTACACTGCTCCTCTCTTTTTCCACTTCACCGTTTATTTCTACTATCAAGGACAATTGCTATAGCAATCCTAAATAGGTTGTGAGAGTGCGCCCCAAAGGGGCGCACTCTCACAACACTCAAAATCTTACACCTCATTTAGGAGCGCTATATGAAACGAATTCTGAGGGTCATTTTCTTTCTGACCACAAAAATCATCGTCTTGGTTCTTTTGGGACTACGCATCCAGCATCGCGAGAGATTACCCACATCAGGAGCGGCGATTCTAGTTGCTAACCACAATAGTCATCTAGACACCCTTGTTCTCTTATCACTATTCCCATTATCAAAGGTGCAGCACCTCCGCCCCGTGGCAAACGAGCAGTATTTCCTGCAACAAAATCCATGTTTAGCGTGGTTTGCGCGTCACATACTAAATATTATTCCTGTCTCAGTGGAAACAGGGAACTGCCGCGAAAATAGTTGTCATCATCGCAACTTCTTTAAACATTGTGCTGAGGCGATCGCTCAAAATCAGATCCTAATTCTCTATCCCGAAGGCACAAGAGGCACACCTGAAAGCCTTGGTGAGTTTAGAAGTGGTATCGCCCATTTAGCTAAACAACATCCTGAAGTGCCAATTATTCCCATTTTTCTGCATGGGCTTGGCAAATCACTTCCCAAAGGTGACTTCCTGCCTGTTCCCTTACTATGTTGGATCTGTATCGGTGAGTCGTTGTACTGGAATGGACAGAAGCAAGTCTTTCTCCAGCAACTGACAGAGCGTATCCAGAAATTATCAGAAGAAAGAAAGCTCTCTTTCTAAATCCAAACCCACAAACCCAAAACTCATTTTTTCCTTTTTCCTTTTTCCTTTTTCCTTTTTTCAGGAGTCCAAAATGTTACTACAAAAATCATCCCCCACTTACGAGCAACTTCTCCGTCCTCTACCAATCTGGAATCCTAAAGCTTGGTATTACGGATTAATGAATCTCTCTCTCCAAACGATTGGCAAACTATCGAGAGGAATTCAGATTGGCTTTCAGTATGGTTTCGATTCAGGTGTGATGCTGGAATATGTTTACAAGAATAAACCGAGTGGAATTACGCCTCTAGGAATGCTCATTGACTGGTTCTATCTTAACTCTCAAGGATGGTGCGGCATTAGAGAGCGATCGCAGTTAATGAAAACCACACTGCGCCGAGTATTGCAATCCTATCAACAGCAAAATGTCCCTTGTCATTTGTTGGATGTCGCTTGTGGTGGTGGTCGTTATGATTTAGAGGTTTTACAGGAATTTGAGGCTGGAGCGATCGCGGCAACCCTGCGCGATTACAAACTAGAGAATGTCACTGAGGCAAATCAGTTAGCGACTCAATTGGGAGTTACCGCCCAGATCGAGCAAGCCGATGCTTTTGACGATCGAGATCTTGAACGGGTACAGCCTAGACCAAATGTAGTAGTTGTTTCGGGATTACATGAGATTTTGCCCAATGATCAACTGATTAAGCATCACTTTCAGCAACTCTATCGGATTCTTGATAAATCAGGCACATTGATCTTTACGATTCAGCCGCAGCATCCCCAACTAGAAATGATCGCACGGACTTTGCCAGCGCATACGGGACTTCCTTGGGTGATGCGGGTACGCTCTTGGGAACTGATTCGCCAATGGGCTGAATCGGCTGGATTTCAAAACTTTCAGGTGCAAATGGAACCCAATGAAATTTTTGGAGTTGTGACGGCTGAAAAGCTATATAGCAATGTAAGTTTTGCTTAGGACATAAAACCAAAAAGATGATTGGCGGCGCTTCGCGCCGCCAATCATCTTTTTGGTTTTGATTTGTCCTATCTATCTTCGGTAATTGCTGTAATTTAAAATCACAAAATGGCTACGCCATTTTGTGATTTTAAAACCCTTATTGGATCTGTTTTTTAATTTCCGAAAGTGTGACCACACTTTCGGAAATTGGTATTACCCTAGAAATGATCTCTATGAAACCGATTTTAGTGTTTCCATTTTTACTTTTAGGTAGTTTAAAATCCTGTAAAGCTGAAAACCTTTGATAAAACTCATTATTTCCTCCGTAAAAACTTGCAAGCTAGCATCAGACTGTTCTAACTGTTTGATATGTTGATGTAAAGATTTTATGTCCCCTTTTTCCGCTAATTCCATTAACTCCAGTATTATTTGCCGATCAGGTAATGGAATTCTGTCACTTTCTAAAGAGCGATGGGATGCGATCGCTGAATTAGCAGAATCTTGATAATCTGACTCTAGCACCACGGAGGATTGCATTGACTTTACATAGGATGGCAAATCGATTTCCAACCAAAAATTACTTCCTTGTCCTAACGTACTGGTTACATTTAGTTTCCCTCCCATCATCTCGACGAGTCGCTTGCTAATCGGTAAACCTAAACCTGTTCCTGATTGTCTCTTTTCATGGTTGCCAACTTGTTCAAAAGATTGAAATATCTTAATTAAATCATCTGACGCAATACCCACACCGCTATCAATTACATCAAACCGAATTTTGTTGTTAGTAGAACTTTGAACGAGCAAAGTCACTGTACCTTTATTTGTAAACTTAATGGAATTACCCACTAGATTAAATAAAACTTGGCGAAGCCGCTTGGCATCGCCATAGACTAGTTTAGGGATTTCACCGATAGTCTGATAGATTATTTCTATATCTTGACTACTAGTCTGCGCTCGAAATATATCGATAAGTCTATGCAGAAATTCATCCAAATTAAAAACATCAGAATAAAGCTCTAATTTACCTGCCTCAATTTTAGAAAGATCGAGAATATCATTAATTAATGTTAGCAAATGCTCTCCACTACGTTGGATTATATCTAATCCATTTTGGAGCATAAGAGGGTCTTTACTCAGTCTGAGAACTTGAGTATAACCGAGAATTCCATTGAGAGGAGTTCTCAGTTCATGACTCATATTCGCAAGAAACTGACTTTTTGCTTTATTAGCACTATCTGCTGCTTCTTTGGCAATTTCAAGTTCACTAGTACGCTTCTTCACAAGTTTCTCCAAATTCTGATTAAATTCTTGGAGTTGCGTATTTACTATTGCTAAGTTTTGATGACTTTCTGCAAGACTAATCATCATGCTATAAGCTCTTAGGCTCGAAACTAGAGTTGTAAATAGTTTCTGTTCAGTTAATTCTGTTTTTGATCGATAGTCATTAATATCATAGTCCAAAATCACTGAAGATTCAGGAAAATCGGCTGGCTGTCCTGTGCGAAGAATGATTCTTACGAATTGGTTTTTGAGAACTTCGCGAATATATTTGACAGCTTGTAAACCTGAATCATTGGTTTCCATAATCACATCTTGAAGGATAATGGCAATGTCAGGATTTTGTTCTAGAATTTTAATTCCTTCAGCACCAGAAAACGCTGAAAACAACTCTAATTCTTTATCTGCAAACTTAAATCCCTCTAGAGCAAGTTTGGTAACTACATGAACAGAGAGATCGTCATCGCAGATCAAAACTTTCCATGTGGGTCTATTGTGTAATGACACTACTTGAGTACTAGCAAGAGCTTTATGTTGCTGGTTTTCTGGAATAGAAGAACCTTTTTGATCTTTATTTAAATCTTCATTTAAACTTGGTAATTCTCCATCTTCTTCTATGAAAATTAACTCATCGGAATCTGTAGACATTTTTCTCTCTGTATGAATAATTTATACCACTTCATAAAGAACTTTTTAGATAGTGAGGCTTGAACTTGCCATAGAAAAAGTTATTTATTTTACGGTGAACCCCTTAGTTCTGGAGAGATATATTAGCTATAGGTTCTAGACTAGAGGATTTTAGTAAACTCTGCCAGCTAGTTTTTAAATCGATGTTATTGGGCTGAGATAGACGCAAATTTGCTAAGTCTGCGATCGCCTCATGCCAAATCCCAAATTTTGCATAGATGTATACTCGCTCGATCGCTGAAGCTTTCTCTAATTGTTTGAGCAAGGCTGGTTCTGGTTGAATGCGACGGATGATCGCTTCTGAGAATGCATCCTCAGGATCTCCAGTTTCGCATACTACGGAGATCAGCCATTTATAGTCTTGCCCAATTTCTAATAGTGTTTTTTGAAACTGTATGCTAACGATAGTGGGAGTATTTGTTAGTGCTATTCTTTGGTACTCAATCCCTTTTCCTTGCTGGTTTTCAAGGGTAAACTCTACTGCGATCGCCGAAGTTTTAGGAACATATGCAAAAAACGTGGGATTGGGCAACACTGTAAGACCAAATTTGCTCGGAGGTAATAGGGGAATGAGTTGTTGTTCTAAAAACTTTTTATTTTTGTCATTTCTAGGCTGAATATCTCGATCTTTGAGGCATTGACCATCGCTACCTCTTCTGCCCCCGCCGATAGTCGATGTTGGCGCAGGATTGCTCGAAGATGGCTCAAACATTTGAGCGCTAGCACCTGATAAAGAAGCAGAAAATATGCTTATTTCACTGATTGTAGCGATCGCCAAAAAGGTAAAGTAGCGATAAGAGTATTTGGAGAACATAGCCTTATTCCTAGAAGCAGTAATTAATTAGAGACTGTGTTTATCATGTGCAGAAATGTGAAAAATCAGTAATGGTAAAATCCAAATAATCAATGAAAATCAGATGATATGTTAGCTTTTTTCTGCACTTATAGCTACCGCCAATACTATTAAGGCTAGCCGAAATCCAAAAGCCAAAGGTTATACTCAAGTGAAGTGTTTACCGTTTGAGTTTTACATCTTAAATTCTATGGCAACAGCTATATCAAATAGTATATAACAATCCTAAATAGTTTGTTTACTCGCATCCCATCCAAGAATTAGTAGTGCGCCGCACCCCTAATTCTTGAATGGGATGCTTCTTCATATTTGAGACAATAGAGAATAAGAAAGTGTAAAGCGCTCTCTTATTCTCTTTATAGCCAATTTCCGACTAGAACAAACGGAGCCCAGTAAAAAGGGTGAGTAAATTGTGGCTTTTTTAAAAGACTGATCTGAGCATTGCGTAGGGATTCGGCTTTAGTTATATCAAAAGTTGCTAGTTGCTGATAGAGATTTTCCATTAATGTAGCTGTGGCGCTATCCTCTACTGACCATAAACTAGCGATTGTACTTCTTGCCCCCGATCTCACGGCTACACCTGCTAATCCCAATGCTGCTCGATTATCACCTTTGGCGCTTTTGCAAGCACTCAGGACTAATAGCTCTATAGGATTTCTACTATCTTGATTTCTTGTTTGGAGTAAGTCTCCTAGTTGTTTAATCCCAAGGCGGCTATTCCAAGTCAAAATAAAGGTCTTTTCAGCATTAGAACTGAATTCTCCATGGGTAGCTAAATGAACCACTCTAAAGGGATTTTTACTGATTTGGTCTTGAATAGATTCGCTAATAAATGTTTCATTCAGTAATGGTACTTGAGTTGATACAAGATTAGCTATTTGCTGAATCTCTCTTTCGACATTTGGTAGAGCCTTAAAATTCTGTGTTTCCTTGCTTAAGCCTCCGATGAATACCTTCAGTTGTTGGCGCTTGATTGGTTGAGGATCGATAAGCTGTAATCCAGGTGCGATCGCCAGATTGTATTTTTCCATCAAGTAATGTTGTCCATCATGGAGGACTGCCATTGGCAAGTTTCTGAGAGAACCGTCTAGAACGAAGGCTAGGGTTTTGATTTGATTGGAGACTAGGAGCGATTCCATCTCTTTCCCAATCAATAGACTGTAGACTTCTTGAGAGACTTCTTGGATTTCAGTCTCAAGGGATGTGCGACGAAGCGATCGCCTCAATTTTCTCAAGAGATTTTCTAGATTGGGCTGGGAAATTTTACGAGTATAGTGCTGTAAGGAACGATCTGGAAGTGAAACAACTACTTCTAGGCTATTAGGTAAAACGATTGGATAGATGACTGCTGCTTGTGGATCAACTTCATCAACTTGGGTGGCAAGATTTGTAAGGCAAGCTTCTTTAAAGAAGTTATCTAGTTCCGCCACCTGTAAAGACTCGATAACTGTCCGAGCAGATTTGAGATTTTCTTGACTCACTGGTTTGCCATCTTCATGCATCAATAGCAGCGCCACAAGCTGACGGTAAACAGGTTCAACACTATCACGGAAGGAAAACTGGATATCGGCATTACTAGATACAAGATCGCCACGAATTGAAGCAAGGGTGTTGACAGCTTCGCTATAGGCGGCGATCGCCTTAGAATTTTCGCCTTTAGACTTGAAAACTCTTCCAAGCTGCCATTGCCAGCGATAGGACATGTCCGAAGCGTTATTGGTTTGAGCTAGGATGAGTGCCTTTTCGGTTAGCTGCTGGGCTTCTGAGTATTGCAGATTTTGTTCGTAGAGTTCGCCCAGATAGCCGAGCGCATAGGACTCGGAGCGAGGATCTCCCATATCTTTTGCTTGTTGGGCTGCTATGGCGAGAATCTGGGCGGCGGCTTGACGATTACTTGACGGGAGATTCAGTTTAGTAAGACTTTGGACAAAATTTACCTTGGCATAAACTGAGTCGCGACTGGGTGGAAGGTTGGGCAGTTGGGTTTGGATTGCGGTTAATAACAATTGCGTGGATTCGGATTGTTGCGTATCTATTTGGAGACGCAGTAGGTTTAGCTGAGCTTGGAGTTTTAGGATCGGAGCAGTAGCCGTATTAATTGCTTGCTGATAGTAGCCGATCGCTTCAGCAGGTTGTTGCAATCTATAGGTAGTATTTCCTAAACTCAGAAGTGTGTTAGCTATGATTGCTGGATTGTTGATTTGCTTGGCGATCGCCAGACTTTCTTGCAATACAACTTTGGCATCTTCGAGTTCGCCGCTTCGTTGCAAGGTGTCACCAAGATTGAGCAAACTAGATGCCTTGAGAGAAGAGTCTGGCTGTTCCCTGAGTTCTATTTGGACTTGCTGAAGTAGAGATTTGGCTTTGGGGTACAAACCTAGCGCTCGCATGGCTTGACTCTGGTTAATCTTGCTCCGCATGGCTCCATCTTTGTCTCCAACTTGCTCATAGCTTGCTGTAGCCATTTGCCAAATTGTTAATGCTTCTTGAGCTTTACCTTGAATAAGTTGAATACTGCCTTGAATATTGAGAGCCTGAGCTAGTAATTTTTCCTGTTGTGGCTCGGATTTTAGAATTTCTAAACTCATGGCGATCGTCCGATCTGCATCATGCCATTGCCCAAGTTGTTGAGAAGCTAAGGCGAGATTATTAAGCACAATGGCGCGATTGAGGCGATCGCCTTGCTTCATATATATGTTTAATGCTTGTTGCCAACTGGCGATCGCCTTAGCATATTGCCCTGCATGATAAAGCTGTTTACCATTCTGGAAAAGAGTTGAGGGGCTATTTGGTAAAGATTGAGTAGGAACTAAATCTGTTAAGTCTTTCGATGGATTATTGGCAATACTAGGTTGAGGATTCCAGCCTAATAGCATTGTCAGTATGGCTGTACAAGTGCCAACAATTATGTAGCTTAGCAATTTAGAGCTTTTGGACTTCAGATTTACAATAAACTGCCAAAAGAACATCGATTTTCCCTATGATCTTTAATTTAGATTTATTTGAGATTTTATGCTGACCAGATATTTACTAGATTCAGGACAAGCTTCCATAGAAAGTCTTCTCGATGCTTTGGGTTTGAGCGCAAAGATGCGATCTCCACAGTTTAAGTTTAAGAACTCTCTTCTTTGTATAATAATCAAGTTTTAGGGTTAATTTGTAATCATAAAGCATAACCAAATTGAGACATAGTGAGACATAGATTATCTCAATTTTTCACCCCCATTTTTTAGAACAGTTTTAAATAAAACTATGGCAAGTACAATAATCTCTAAATTAGTAGTTGGTTTAACTTCACTGGGTGCGGTATTTAGCACAGTTTTTCTTAATCCACAGGCTACCACTCCTCAAACTCAACTTTCTGTCCCAACAGTCCAGAATTTCAGCCTTACCACGATCGCTAAAGCGCCTATTGTTAAGGCGTTGAAAATTAATAAAGCCCACATTTTTCTTGGGGAAATTAATCGCCGAGGCTTGGCAGTTGGTTATCATCATCGTCCTAATGGCAAAGATGCTAAGAACGCAAAAATGGTCAAAATTACAGGGTTGCCAAATCGGCAAGGCGTTTACATCGGTCGTGTTGAGATTCGTAATCCTGCCAATGGTCAATGGGTTAGCAAAATTTCTAGTTCTTCTTTTTTCCCCGATCGCTGGTCTCAGTCTCAAGTTTTGTCAGAAATTAAAAGCGCTTTTAACTCAGCAAACAAATCTAAAGAACCTTGGCAAGGTACTTCAACCAGTGGGTTAAGAATTGAAGGTTATTATAATAAAGTGACCAATACAATTACCACGGCTTATCCCATTTACCGTAGGTAATCGGAATGTACAAAGCATCACATTCCCATTTACAGCATTTTCCCTAAAGCATAATGATCAATATCAAATTCTATCGAGATGAAGAAGGCTACTTTCAAGCTGATACAGACCCTGAATATCAATTACTCAGTCAATACTTGCAATCAGAAATCCAAGGTGTGGCGGCTGTATGTGCAGAGATTTTAGCAATAATCCAAGAGATTGAGATCGGCGATCGCATTCAGGCTGAAGGGATCGGTAATGCCTATGGTTTAAGACTTACCCCAAAAACTGCAAATATTTGGAGTGAGTACACAGAAACTGAACTAAGCTTAGAATTGCCTATTGCAGATTTTAAACAAGCTTTAGAGAGTTGTTACAAATTTTGCGATCGCTTCTAATCCCAATTCTGCGAAGTATAGCTATATTTCGCAAAATTAAGAAAAACACCCCGTAATGTACCTTAAATCTCTACACATCAAGCAATTTCGCAATTATATCGATCAAGAAGTTAACTTCACAGCACCCAAGACGTTAATCGTGGGGAATAATGCTCAAGGAAAATCTAACTTACTCGAAGCAGTTTTGCTATTGGCGACTCTGCGATCGCATCGAGTTAGTAAGGATCGTGACTTAGTGCGTAATGGTGAAGCGATGGGGGAAATCAGCGCAACTTGTCAGCGATCGCGCATACCTGAGAGCTACCCCATAGAATTATTGATGCGGCTGCGAGCTAGCGGCAAGCGTACTCTCAATGTGAATGGAGTCAATCAAGCAAGATCTCTTGATTTTTTGGGAAATTTGAATGCGGTCATGTTTTCGAGTTTAGATTTGGACTTGGTGCGAGGGAGTCCTGAAAGTCGGCGCAATTGGTTGGATACGGTTTTGATTCAACTAGAGCCGATTTATATCAATCTATTACAACAATATAATCAAGTTCTGCGGCAACGGAATGCATTATTAAAGTCAATCAAGCAGGGACAAATCACCTATGAACCTCAACAAATGGCGCTGTGGGATGCTCAATTAGTAACTGCGGGGACACGTTTGATTCGGAGGCGATCGCGTTTATTAGAGAGATTAACCCCGATCGCAAGGACTTGGCATCAAGCAATTAGCGGTGGTAGTGAGGATTTAGAAATAACTTACATTCCCAAATTCACTTTTGCCCCAACGGATACAGTAGAGCAAATTCATCAAGCTTTTTTTGAGGTGATTTTGCAGAAAGCAATCATTGAACAACATCAAGGCTCAAGCTTAGTTGGTCCCCATCGTGACGAAGTTTCTCTAACAATTAATACGACACCTGCGCGAGAATATGGCTCTCAAGGTCAACAGCGTACTTTAGTGCTAGCACTCAAACTTGCTGAATTAGAATTGCTGGAATCGGTGGTGGGAGAACCACCCTTATTGCTATTAGATGATGTCTTGGCTGAACTTGATCTCCAAAGGCAAGATCATCTGCTAAATGCGATTGGCGATCGCGTCCAGACAATTATTACAACTACACATCTTGGCTCATTTGACGCTCAGTGGCTAAATTCCGCCCGAATTTTTCAAGTAGAAAATGGCAAAATTTTACCTTGAAAAGTACAAAACAAGCTTGCTTTGCAAGCTTGTTTTGTACTTTTTATTCGTCGTCGTCTGCACCAACTTGTCGTAAATGAATATGTTTGCGTCCAAGGCGAATTTCCAATTCATCACCAGCTTGCAAACCCATCAATTGTGTATAAGCTGAGCCAATTAGTAGATTGCCATTTTTCTGAACACTAACTCTATAACTAGCACTGCGACCACCTTTACCACTACCTTTCGCTTCTAGTTCAACTCCGTCAGCCTCCATCAAGGCATTATAAAACTTCATCAAGTTAACACGAGCTTGATTATTTTTGGTAACAGTAGCATATCCACAAGCCTTAGCTTTTTCTTCTTTCGACAGATGTTCTAGTTCTTTGACTTTCTGTAACAATGCATCACCAGAAAGTTGCACTGGTTGTTTGATTTTTGCCATTTGTTCTTAACAGTTTAATATTTAATATTTGTACATTAGTATCTAAGATAATTGTACTACTAGTCAAATTTTTTTGAGAAGATATATATCCTATACATTTTTACATATAACTATCATCTATATCTAATTAATTGGCTTAATAAAAATGAATTGTTTAATAACCTATCAATTGCTAACTGAAAATTGTTTTTGACAACTATAGAATACTGCAAAAATCATGAAAACAATTTATATCAATCTGAAACCTCAAAAAATACATAAGGAATAAAGTCAGTCATTTCCTAACCATTCCTACTTTTTCCCCTAGATGATTTGAATGGAGGTTGAGGTAATGTTTATGTTAAGTGGTCTCAAAAAACAAGGGAATATCTTGGGTCTCTCTAAGAAAGCATTTAAGAATTACTTCTTACAGTCAAAAGCTCTTGTAGACCACCATCAATCCCCCCTTAGTGGTGCAGAAAACTCAGGAGAGTCTCAAGATGAGACAATGGTAATACGAGCAAATTCGATACGAAAATCTAACTTTTCGCGTTTGGCAATAGAAGCACAGGCAGGTGGAGGATTAGTTCT
>NZ_JAYGIF010000114.1:0-36167 GCF_034931345.1 Pseudanabaena sp. CCNP1317
CTTTGCTTCTTGATTACACTCTGTCATGAGAAAATACATCTATTATTATTCTGAAGAGCCTAATTCTAATAGCTTTTAGGCTCTTTTTCTTGTTCTCGTTCCCCTTGTCATGCATAATTCAGGCTAGCAGTCCCAAGTTATCAGTTATTTCCAGTACAAGATTGTCCCTTCGTTTCCGTGAGCCAAAAAATCTTTACCAATAGCGATCGCTCTTATTAGAAATTAGAGCTAGGCAGATTTTTATGGCCCACTTTACCGACTACCCAGAAACATTGATACTTCGTGTCCGAACCTGTGCTGTCATCGTGCTATTCGGCAACCTTCCTGCGAACACCCAAGATTACCGATCGCACCATGACAAAGGCACAAGAGGCACAGCGATCGCTAAGTCAGTTTGCAAAGCCCGTAACTGCTTAACGATCGCCATGCCGAGAATCAGCGCAAAACAATATCTATGGCGATCGCTTTGTACCCAGAAAATATTGATTTCCGTTGGTCAGTTTGTTCTATGGGGGACACCCCCAATCCCCCGATCCTATATGGTTGCTTCGCGTCCGAACCTGTGCCGATGCAGTGCGATCGCTTAGGGTTTCTGAATGATTTTAGTACTGGCGATCGCACCGCATCGTAAGGCACAAAGAAGCATAGCGAAAAACAAAGATCTTCCTGTCTACGCCCAAGATCTTTGTTTTTCGCCATGCCCAGAAACAACGGACTAAACTTTTATTTAATTGGGAAGTTTCCCAAACCCTCGATCGCATATTGATACTGCGTAATCCGAACCTGTGCTGTCATCACGAAATTTTCAAAATTCTCGAAGGGCTAAGCAGGAATTTTGAAAATTTCGCCATGACAAAGGCACGGAGAGACACAGTGCTATTCGCCGATCTTCCTGCTGCACCCAAGATCGACGATCGCACCGTGTCGGTAAGTTGAAAGTTTGTTGATTCTCGTTCTAGGGGAAAGTTGCAAAAGCTAAGAGCGATCTCCCGAATAGTTTGCTTTGTAGCTGCGTTGACGGCGGCGGCTAGGTGCTGAATAGCGATCACTGTCTCAGAAATTTAGAGTTATTGCACCTAGCCCACCACCTTGAGTAACTAAATCTATATTGACGGGCAAAGCCCGATCCGAACTGTGCTGTCATAGTGCGATCGCTAAAATCTTAAAGGACTGAGCATAATTTTAGCGATCGCACCATGACAAAAGCACGAAAGATCGGCAAGGCGAATCGCCATGACTATAGAGTTCGGTTCTATATCTTTAGCGATCGCACAGGTTATGTCTGCTACTAGCGCCCCGTTGGTAGCTTAGTTTACTGCCCTCGGTGAACAATACCCCCCTGAAGTCGGTTAAATCGAGTGAGATACTTGTGGGTAGGGGTATTGTTCACCTTGGGGCTAGTTACTCGGTTGCTAGGTTATCCCGCTTGAAGCGAAGCATACGCTTCGCAGGTGATCTCTAAGAGAAAATTTTGCTGTCTATGTTGAGAGGTTTTACCTATAATTGTTGCTTCGCATTTTGAATGTGCTGTTGCAGTGCGATCGCTTACCTCATTAAAGCCCAAGGTATCAGCAAGCGATCGCACCGCAACAAAGGCACATAGAACGACAGAGCTATTCACCGATCTTCCTGTCAAAGCCCAAGATCGGCGATCGCTCCGTCGTCAGAAACAATTGTTGCTTCGCGTTTATGCGATCGGGCAAAATGCCATTTGTTTGATTGGGGAAGTGTCCCCAAACCCCTCGATCGCATATTGACTGAACTTTTGTTGATTGAGCCGCAAAAGGTACAAATCCCAGCCTAGCAAGGGGCGCAAGGGGATTATTTGTTTATTTTGATAGACACCCCTTGCGCTCCCTTGCTCTTTGTGGGCTGTGTACCTTTTGCGGCTAGGAATATTGACTATACTTTTGTTTATGTGGGGATACCCCACACCCCGATCTATATTGATGCTTCGCAATCCGAACTGTGCCAGTGCAGTGCAATCAAAAAAAGTTTTAAGGGCTGAGCAGACTTTTTTGATTGCACCGCACTGCAAAGGCACGAAGAAGCGCCGATTTCATCCGCGCCAAGAAATATGGACGGCAAAGCCGATTTGTTTAATCCGATCGCAGGGGGACGTTCATTGGCACTCCCCCTGCACCCCCTCGCCTAGTGTGTGTGTGGGCTTTTGGGTTGTCGATGGGGTTCGAGTTTTCTGCTTAGGGCGGCGTTTTTTTGCCTCACCTCTAGCCCCCACTGGGGCGGCTGCGCCGCCCGACCACCTCAGATCCAGTCTGGGGCTTCGAGTCCATCAACTAGCCAGTGTATTTCGACAGTTACGCCTAGTCCTTTTGCTAGTGCCACAGTTCCCCACGTTCCTGATCCGTTTGCTCCTTTCCAGTTTTTAGCGGGCTTTAGTCCTTGTGGTGCTGGTTTGTTTGCCCATGCGTGCAGTGTCCCTCCTGCGGATGCGATCGCCTTTACCATGCGAGTGCTTCTCTCTGCGTAGTGCCATTTCTCAGAGCCATTTACTTCATATATGTTTAGTTTTCCATTTACTACCCAGTTTCTTGCTAGTTCATCCACTCCAGCCGCGTCGCCTATGTGCCACTCGTTGCCAGCGTGGTCTAGTTCCCACAGTTCATATTTGATTTGCTCCTCTTGCTCAGTGGTTAGTTTTCTTGCTCCAGTCACTCCGATTACTGCCATTTTCTCTACCCCTTTTTCTTTTTATTATATCACAATTTGCAACCTATTTAGATTGCAATTAGTATCTACTTAGATTACAATATAGATCTAGTTTCAAGGTGATTTCATGGACTTCGATCAAATTTATTTGCACTCAAAAAAACTTTTATCCAAGTATGGAAAAGCGGATAAAAGTAGTCTTACCGAAGACAGAAAAATTGTTTGGATTGGAAAGCAGCCTTTGTTTACAAAAAAGATGGAAATTGATGGACATGACGACCAATTTATAAAGGCGATCGCTACAGAGATTTATCCAGAGCATGACTATATTTTGATCTGCGGTGGAAACACTGAAATTAATCCCCATCGTGATGCTACTTACGCTTTACCAGAGGCAGTTTCGATTAATTTAGGTGGTATGGCATATTTTGACCATGAGGACGGCTGCAAATGGCTAAAGCATGGCGATGTAACTGCATTTAATTGCAAACGATTACATGCAGTCCTAGAGGCAGATCTAGACAGAATTTCTATATGTATTTGGAAAAGAAATCCTAAGTGGTAAGTTCTATAAAAAGTTCCGTAACCTCAAAAATTAGCCCCCTCCTAGTCTGCAAGCAGTGTTAAGCAAAGGATTCAGGAGGGGGCTAATTTTTTTGAGGTTACTAGATGCCACCCCAGAAAAAAGACAAAATATTTTTTAAATTTGTAATCTAAATAGGTTGCAATTGTATCCTAAATAGATTA
Organism: Pseudanabaena sp. CCNP1317; assembly: GCF_034931345.1. NCBI lineage: Bacteria > Bacillati > Cyanobacteriota > Cyanophyceae > Pseudanabaenales > Pseudanabaenaceae > Pseudanabaena > Pseudanabaena sp. CCNP1317. Next base: position 3,418 of record NZ_JAYGIF010000114.1, read on the forward strand.
CAATTAGATTAATCGAATAGAGGTTTGAAGCGCCTCCAAGCTTCCCAGAGTTAAACATAGGTGTGAGCGCCCAGCCGAGGCTATGTATCGACACCATTTTCCGCCGAAACCTACAGCGAAAAGAGAAGGTTTAAGCATTCATCAAATCCACTCAAATTTATTACTAAGGACTAAGACCATGATTTCATTGATTTCATTCAAAATTATCGCGACTGACAGCCACATTGAAGCGCTGAAAACACGCAATCACATCAAAACCTACACAGTGCATGAATGTAAGCAAACCGATCGCATTGGTTATATTTCCGAGCTTGTCCAAACTTTCGATCTTGCTGGCACTCTGATCAAATCTTCTCAAAGAATCAAGAGCTATTATTTCGGCTTCCCTAACACCTCCCAAGCGGAGAAGTTTGCAGACTGTGCAAAATACAAGTTTCCAGATCTGCAAAAGCTTGATACCCATTGCGAAGCGAGACTGTCTAAGCGTCTCAAGTCACCGTTTGAAGTCAAAATCCGCAACTTGAAAGAGATTGAAGAAAGTCTACATGCTTTCTTTTTCAAGTGTATCGATCAAGAACTCAATGGCAAGAAGGTTGTCGAGATTGACGTTAACGAAGTCAAGAAGCGTTTAGCACGGATATAAAAAAAGCGACCTGAGCTAAGTCCTAAAACTGGCTCAAGTCCACTCAAATTTATTACTAATCGGATTGTAGCAGATGAACTATAACGCCTTACTAGATCAGGCTGAAGAATGGCTCGATCGCAATGCTTGTGCAGAGTTTGAAGCTTGGCTTGATGCTCAAGAGGTGCATTACCCAGAGCCTAGCAAGATCATCGAATGTGAGGACTATCAAGATGACTTCTAGTGAACTCATTACAACCTGCAATCCACACGTTAAAGAGTGGGATTGGCTGACACCTGACGAGGCATCTGGCTTAATACCTAACCCTTTTAACTCTGTGTATTTCTACACATTAAGGGGCAACTGTTTAAAAGCAGATGCGATCGACTCTGAGTTTATCTATGCAGGAAGTCTCAGGAGATCTCTTGCTGATGTAGCGATTTTTAGAGGCTAACAACGAGATCGCCGCTACCCAGTGGCGATCGCCTCACACAAACTCTATGCAATCTAAACACATGAAAGGAAAGGTCAAGACTTTTAAAACCGTAGGCGATCAAAAGGCATTAGATCGGCAAAAGATGATCGCTTTGCACTATGTACAGGTCGCGATTGATCGAGATCGTTTAGAGGAAGAAGCCCTAACAATGGCTCAATCTAAGGACGATTACGAATATTAAACCATCTGCGATCGCTGTCATCCGATGGCGATCGCCTCTCAAGTCCACTCAAATTTATTACTAGAAAAATGACTAAATACGAAGCAAGCGATAAGTTTGAAATCGTCACAGATAAACTTATCCAACTTTTAGAGACAGGTGTTAAACCTTGGACTAAACCTTGGCATTCTCAAACCTCAGAGAGCATCTTTCGCAACATTGTTACAGGACATTGCTACAAAGGCATTAACCCGATCATCTGTTTGATTGACATCCTAACTTTAGGAGACGATCGCCCGTATTTTGTGGGCTTTAGCCAAGCTAAAGATCTTGGATGGAAGCTTAACAAGGGAAGTAAATCGACTTGGCTAAGATGGGGCGGCACGGTTGCCAAATCGACTGAGAACGAGAATGGCGAAACTGAAAAGCATTTTTACAATGCTTGCAAATGGCTGAATGTTTTCCATGTCAGTTTGTTTGATGACTCAGAGGCAAAAATTAAAATTGCTGATTATGCCGCCAAGTATGAAGCTCAAAAGCTTGAAGTCATTAACCCCGATGCAAGGTTGCAAGAAGCCGATCGCCTTATTACTGCTACAGGTGCAAAGATTCGCTATGGCGGCGATCGGGCTTGCTACTCTCCACAGGTAGACGCGATCCTGATGCCACAGTTTGAGCAGTTCACCAGCGCATCAAGTTTTTATGCAACATCAATCCACGAGCTGACTCACTGGACAGGACATCAAAGCCGATGCGATCGCGATTTATCTGGCAGGTTTGGATCTTCTAAATATGCCTATGAAGAACTGATCGCTGAGATTGGGGCGGCTTTTACTTGTAACCATTTGGGCATTAGTGGCGAGATGGAAAACCATGCAAGCTATATCGGCTCATGGATTAAAGCTTTGAAGGATGACAAAAAGTATTTCTTCAAAGCAGCGACCGAGGCAAGAAAAGCAAGCGAGTTTCTACTTAATGCCAACAGTCAACAGTTAGCCGCTTGATTCTTTTTGAGCTAGTCAAAGGCGATCGCCTCTCAGTATTAATTTTTGCTTTAAATACTATGCGATCGCGTTTGACTAGCCCCACTTTTTACACCAAATTTACTACTAACTAAAACCATGATTAACAAAAATTGTCCCAACTGTGGAAGCCGCCACATTTAAGAAGCTATCAACTTTTTCAAGTGTGATGATTGCTCAACTATTTGGACTGACAAAGACGATTTTGACCATGAAGATTGTGAGCCATCTTTCAACACATCGGCACATCGTGAATACCTTGCTGAGTGTGCCTATGAAGATAGCTTTTCTGAGTAATTAATCAACTTGCGATCGCAGCGAGTAACTGCGATCGCCCAACTTTCTACCAAAATTTATTTCATTCCTATCTATGGTCAATATTGAAGTTAAACGGCTTTTTGATACTCCCTACGGAAAAGTACAACGTTTTGGATTTTGGCACAACTTAGATGAGCAAGATTTTGATTGTAAATACATCGAAATCCATCTCTGGTTTATGTTTGCAATCTTTATTCAGTAGGTAAAACTTATGGAATGCCCAAATTGTGGAAGTACAAACACTGATTTTAATCCTCATTTTCTTTGCAATGAGTGTGATGATTGCGGTCATCAGTGGGACTTTCAAGACGCTGATGAAACCGCTACAGAATCTCTCAGGGCTGAGCTAGAGAGTAGCTGGCAATCTGAAGAGTAAATCTATCTATTGCGATCGCTTATCAATTCCGTTAAGCGATCGCTTTCCCCTAGAACTCAAAATCTAATTTTCCCCTAGAACAATGACTGAAAAACAACGGGCTTTAATTCTCTTTTCTATTAGAGAATTACAAATGAGTATCCAATACGATCACGATGGGATGCTAGCTAATTTGAAAGATTTTTACGGTGTAGCGATCGGGTCAGCCGATGAGCTTTTTACTACTTTGGAAGATTTGGCAAAAACAGTTAATTTGGAGGGCTTGAGCAATGGCTAATGATATTGAAGTTTATGCAACTCAGGTAACAGAAATCTTACCAGTACCACAAAGTCCCCTGCCAATTAGAGATATTCTGCAAGCCCTTAGCCGCCCATTGCCTGCAAAGATGCTTGAAACCAAGAGCTTGAAAGGTCAAAAGATTACTTTTCTATCATGGAGATTTATCCCACCAATTCTTGATAAATATTGCCGTGGATGGTGTTGGGAAATTCGCACAGTGCAAACAACAAACGATCGCATTTTTTTAGTTGGGCGGCTGACAATACCAACGGCGGACGGGATGGTATGGAGAGAAGCTACAGGAACAGAAATGCTGAAGGAGGTCAAGACCGATAAAGTTACGGGTGAATTGATCGAGCGTGAGATTGCCTATGGTGATCCTTCTAGCAACGCCGAATCTATGGCATTTCGCCGCGCCTGTGCCAAATTCGGGTTAGGGCTTTATCTTTACAGCAAATAAACCTTTGCGCTGATTTTGGGGAGTTGCGCCCCCACTCTCTAAATAAAACTTATTCACTAGGTAATCCAATGAAATCGACTAGATGGAAATGTGATATTTGCGATGGTAACTGTACTGTTGAAATCAATGGCATTTTAGATATTTGCGAAAATTGCGACGGTATTGGCTACAGCGATCGCGGCAATTATTGGCAAGAAAAAATCGACACATCTGAGTATCAAGGATATCTGCTAGAAGTCTATTCTCGTCAACTTGGCTTTGGTGTGCGTGTCATCAAAAAGCAGCCATTCATCGACACAACAACCATCGCACTCACTCAGGAAATGGCGATCGCAAAAGCTAAAAGCTATGTCGATCATGAGCTTGAAGGCGTTGAATATGACGATATCCCATTCTAAATCTTAGAGCCTCTGTAATTGCTGCGAACAAATACAGAGGCAACCCAACCAACCGTACAAATTAATCAGGTAAATCAATTATGTCTCAATCCATAGTCACCACAATGATCGCCCAACTTAATGACCAATTTCGTGGCGGCGATCGCACCTTGGGAATTTTCAATGCTACGGCTAGCGTGGCAAGCTTGCCCCCCGAAAGACTTGCTGCAATTACCAAAGCGATCGCAGATTTTGACGACTTCAACCCAGACAATGATCCCTATGGTGAGCATGATTTAGGCTTTATTGAGTTAGATGGCGATCGCTATATGTGGAAAATAGATTATTTAGATCGGGATTTGAAATATCTCAGCAAAGACCCCGCAGATCCAAGGCTGACTAGACGGGTAATGAATATCATGTTTGCCAACGAATATTAGACCTTATGGGGATTGTTTAGTCAGTCCCCTTAAATTTAGTCTTTTTAGATTACAATTGTGACCGATTATGAACGCTGTATTAAATAAAGTCGTGAATAGCTCAGAGCTTACGAAAGTGCAACTAGAAGCGGTTAAAAACCGTGCGATCATCCTATGGGGTGAAAAAAAATGGTTGTCTAAATTAGTTACAGAATACGAGCGTGTCACTGATGCTGAACCAAGAACAAGATCGACTATGGTGAGACGTTGGTTTGACCCTGAAGGAAATGCGCCGACTCTGGAAAGTTTTAATGGTTTATTACTTGCCGTAGGCTGCAAGATGTCGATCGAATGTCCAACAACTGAGAAAATTTTATAGGAGAAAATCATGAGAGCTTTGCCAAAAATCAACCTTGAATCAATTGAAAAGATTTACAAACTCTTACCTCATCATGAAGTTTTCCCTCTTGTTTTGCGGATAAAATCCAAAGGCGATCGCTTCACAGATATTGATACTGATAATCATGGTTTTCAAGCTGTTGAAGACACTGAAGATTGGCTTAGATTCAATGGCTTTACGATAGAAGAGGTTGATCTATCACTTGAAGATATATCTGGGGATTAAGTGAATATGCGCTAGTACGGCGATCTCACTTGGAGGCGATCGCTATACTTTTTTCAAATGCATGATTAATTAAAGCTTAGATGAGATCGAAGTCTTCAACCTTTCAAGCATCATCATTGCAAGGCGAAACATCTCGGCATCACTCAAATGATTGGTCAGCGATAGCAAATCCTCAGCCTTTTTGGGCGTAAAATCTGCCTCGTGCCCCCGCAGTTCCGACATTAAATCATCCAAACTTTGTCCCCGATTCACTGCAATTTTCTCTAGACTTTCACGATTTGGAAATCCTGAACAATCAAGCCAAGACGCTAACGTAACGTGTGACACCCCCATATCCTTAGCGAATTTACGCACGGTACGATCACCCTGCGCGTGCTTCAAAATCCCTGAAAGCTTCAGTCTTACATCATCTGTCATGAATAGGTAGCAACTTAAATATATCTGCATTTTAGCTTAATAGACTCTTGCTAAGCGCCTTAAAAAACATTAGTATTGTAGCAAGACTTACCACTATTGTTAGTAAGTCTTACCACCATTACAAGAAAGCTTTATGGCGAGAAGGAAATCTAATACTCCAAGGATGAAAAAGACGATGCACGTTTTGCCTGAAACAGCCCAGTTTATTGAAACTGAAGCTAGTTCTAGGAACATTTACGAAGCGTCAGTTATTGACGAAGCGATCGCACTATTAAGGAAGACAAAAGATGCAAATCTCTCTTCTGTTGCGTAATTCTGTTTCAAGATTCAATCAAGCCGCCGATGCTGTTTGTGTTGAATGGAGCTTAAAGATCGGTTCTAGTGGAATCTGCTCACCATGCGATCGCCTTCTATTTGAAAGTCTCGTAAGAACAAAATTGACCGCTTCTATTTCTGAGGTAGAAGCGGTCGTACACACAAATATTAGTGGGGCTAATACCTATGTGCAAACCAAGCTTAGCGCGTAAAAGCGTATGTGTTGATTTGAATAAATCTAGTGTCGATGTTGACCAGTTGGCGGGGCGACTGGGAGGCAATTGCTACTTCTTCTATGTGGGTAGCGATTCCATTACTCAGGCTTTTGTATTTAGCAAAGAATTGATCGCACAACAGTTTCTAAATGCTGTGCAATTTTTTCCTGAATTTCTCAGCGGAAAGCTTGACTCTATATAAAAAAAACCCGATCGCGCAAACAATCGGGACACAAACTTTTGTTCAGTTTCTAATATGACACAAGAAAATTATTTGGAGTATCTAAGATTACTCCATGAGTATGGTATCGAAGTAGCTAGAGGCTACGCAAGGCTAGTTGAAGGTAAGGATTATCTAAATCCCAATCCCCTAACCCGTGCAAGAACAGGGAGGGCTAAGCGATGAGTGAGTTTTACCAAGTCACTCCCAGTGTCGCTAAAGCACTTAGAAAGGCAAACCTAACCGCGTCTGAGTGGAAAATTTGGAGCTATCTGGTAGAGGTCGATCCTTGGGGCGATCGCTATGAAGAGGTAGAAACCTTAGCTGTAATGTCTGTCTGCGACGTTAGCAAGGCTACATATTACCGAGCGATCGCCAAGTTTCAAGATGGGAAAATCTTTGATTTTCAAGATAAAGGTTTTAATGTCCGAAATTTGCACGGTGTACGCAGTCTCAAAAATGAGAAAACTGTCGCAGAAATGAGACAAACTGACAAAATTTCAGATTCTCAAAACTGCGAAAACAGTCTCAAAAATGAGAAAACTGTCGCAGAAATGAGACAACTTTCTCAAAACTGCGAAAATCGAGTCTCGAAAGTGTCTTGTAGCAATGGTTCTGGAACGCCTCAGATCTCTTCAGAAGATCCAAAAGATCCAGATCAGATCGATCAGGATGAATCTTTTAATTTTGAAAATGCAAATCCTGAAAATTTAGAGATTTCTGAGCAAGATGCATTGGCACTTATACAGGCAAATTTAGATCGTGATGAAAAATGCGATTTAAAGCCCGTTAAAGGCATTGACCTTATAAACACACCTGAAAAAGTGGCAAATCCTATTAGTGGCGATCCTTTCCGCCGTGCGCTTGAAGATTTTATTATTTCTTTTCTCAAGATTGAGATTAGCGATGAAAAGCGCCCTGCTTACTTCAAAAGATTTAAGCCTGAAGACTGGGATAAGTGGCAGACAAAATATAAAGCCGCTAATAGCCCACCAGTAAAAGTTGAGCAGCGCGATCCAGTTGCCGAAGATCCGTGGCGTGTTGAGAATGCGATCGCCTCAATGGTCATGTGCAAGGACTTTCAATCAGTCGAAAACAGGCTTGCAATTGTTGAAAAAACTAATCCAATTTTGGCTACTCAGTTACGGGAGAAGTATTTATGCAGTTAGATATTTTTTCGGTTGTTCCAAATAGTTCTAGTGGAGATTTTCCAAGAGCGATCGCCCCAGTCGATCCGAAAGTTGAAGAAGCTTGTAATGTCAAGTTTGCGGTTGTAGAAGTCGATATGTACGGCTCAACAATTGAGTATTCGTGCAATATCAAAAATTTGGAGGTAGTCGAATGATTGTTGAATCAGAGCTACCAATTGCGATTGAAATATTGCAACCAAATAAAGGCGATCGCATTGTTGAAGATGCAAACTTTGGAGACTATAAGCTAGATTGTCTAGTTCGTGAGGGCAATTTTTTAAAGGCTCAACCAGTTAAAGGCTTATCTGATCAAGTTTGTTGGGTAGTTCGGCTTGATAGTGGGAAGCAAGGATTTTTCGATCCTAGTATCTGCAAGATTACCGAACGTGCAGCCGCGTCTGATCTAGTGGAAGAGAGTAAAACAGAAACTCCACTAGAACCACAATTCAAAGTAGGCGATCGCTTGAGAATTACAGAAAATAGAGAACTTTACGATCTACTTAGACCGATTTGTAATTGGTACTCAGGACGCGAATTGGCAACCTTTGCGGTTAATGCGTTAGGTCATGCCTTGTCCAATGCAATGCAGGGCAAAATTAACCAATCTGTTGAACTTCTTACCCCTGAAGTTATGGCGGAAGTCATTAAGCCTAAGCCCGAAGTTAAAAAGCTAAAGGAGTTTCTTAATAATTTCGTGCCTAGCATCGATGACGCGGAATTGCCTGTTTTTGCCGAGGAAATCACCCCAGAGCCTACTAAATCCGTTGCAAATTTACGCATGGATGAAAGCAAGGTTTCTGTTTTGGTAGAAGTTGATCAACCTGTTCTAGTGGAGAGTAATGATCGTCGCGATCACACCCATCCTCAAAAAAAGAAGCGGGTATCAAGTTCTGGATACGCTTACCCAGATAAACCGAGCGAGTCTAGAGAATGGTTTGAAGATTATACAAATCGAAAGGATCAAGAACGCCTATGTTTCTTGAAATCAGAACGAGATCGCCTAATTAGCTCAGGGGCAAGCCCTAAAGGAATTTGGATCGAAAAGTCTAAGCCCGCACACAAGCCAAATTTTGTACAAGCTGTTTGGAAATCTGATAAACCACGTCCAGAGTGGGGTGATAAAAAATCTCAGTACATCGGTAAAGAGAATAGTGAAGAGCATTTATCAGCGATCGCTCAACATCGTGCGGGTCAGGAACTAAGAAAAATCGAGCGTGAAATTAAAAAATTACAGGTGAAATCATGACTAATGAAACTTGGATTTATTTGCACACACAGGAATACAGGGGCAAGGAAATTGCAGTTTACAGCGTCGATCATTGGTTTGGTGGGCGAGTTGTTGGAACTACTCATGAAACTGAGGCAGATCTAGAAGAGTTCGTCATTGATAGGTGCAAGCAAGTCATCGATCAGACCTTCCCACAACCAGCCCGTGAAATTTACACAGACGATATCCCCTTTTAAAAACATGATTATCACCAAGACTGACTGCGAAGATTTCATTAACAAGGTTTCCCTAATGCGATCGCTGCAAAAGCAATATTTCAAATCCCGAAACATCGACATTCTCAGACAATCCAAAGCCGCCGAGCTTGCAGTTGACAAGGCTATCCAAGAATTTACTGCTACATCCAAACAAACCTCACTTTTTTAAATCTATGCCAGTACTATCATTCTCAGTTCACAAAGAAAAAATTAAAAGCGGCGCGAAGCGCCACACCATCAGAGCACTGCGAAAGTTTCCGATTAAAGTTGGCGACAAATTGTATCTGTGGTGGAAACAGCGATCGCCAGAGCGTGAAAAGTTGGGAGAGGCTAAATGTATAAAAGTTTCAGACGTGCTTATCAATGCCGATGGTGTCAACATTGACGACAAAATCATCATTAATAAAATCGGACTAGATAATTTTGCGATCGCTGATGGTTTCAATGATTGGCAACAGTTGATCGAGTTCTTCGACAAAGACGGTTTACCATTTGAGGGTGTGTTGATTCAATGGGATAACATCAAGTCACCTTTCTAAATCTTTAGTTCAACACCAACAACCTCACCATCTTTAACCACAATGCGATTTATCAAAGCCCGATAGATCGTTTTTTTGTCTGTATCTGGCAAAGTTGCAAAAAAACTAGGATTTTGAAAAGTTTCCACTAGAACCGATCGCAATTCATTATCAACTTGTTTACCAACAGTTAGCCCGTACTCTAAATTACTAATCTGTGATTTAAGTTGTTCTTTGGCAAGTGCGATCGCAGGGTTATAGGTCAAAGTCTCTAAAGTAGCTAATTGCCCCCGTAATTCGCGCAATTCTAAAGGCTCAACTCGTTCTAGTGAAATTTCTGCAATATTGGCTATTTGTTCAGCACGTTTAGTTAAAGCAGCGATCGCCAAGGCTTCAATAGTTTCAAATTTATATGTCGATCGCTGAGAGCATGATTTACCCGCAGGGCGCTTAGATCTGGTTCGGCAATAGAAAGATCTAAGCCTATGAAATTCGACTTTCTTACCGCCTGATGGTTTGCTGAGTAGATCGCAACTTACACCACACTCACCGCAAAATACCAAGCCCGAAAGTGGATTTATAAATGCTGTACGATTCTTACCCCAGATCTTGATATTTTCTTGCAGTATTTCAGCGATCGCTCGTTGTTCATGCTCAGTCATTAAAGCCTGATCCACATGGGTATTAAAAATAATCTGCCCCCCTTGTGGAAGATTTGCAGGCTTAGGCTCCCTTTTATCGTAAGGAGTATGACCAACTAATACAGGATTTAAGAGCCATTGCCGCAAACCCGAAACACTCCAACGCTTACCATGTTTCTCATAAATTTCTCGCGTGACAATTGGTAACGTCTTGTGTGACAGATACAAATCAATGCTTTCCCTTGCGATCGCTGCTTTGTCAGGGTCAAGCACATATTGCTGATTAACTCGTTTATAGCCGTAGGGAATGCGTGGATTTGCCTTATGTAAGTCCCTTAAATTTTGATAGCCATCCCTAACGCGCTTGGAAGTTTTGCGACTCTCGTATTCTGCTTGTATACCTTTTTGTCTGGACTCATACCACTCATTAGGATCGATAAAATTGATATAGCGATCGCTGTCAAGTTCGTAAATTAATACGCCCGTCTCCTCTAATGTCTGCAAAAATTTAGCTGATGTAACCGACTCACGACTTAGGCGATCGAGTGCGGTCACTGTAATTTGCTTAACCCGTTTTTGTTTAACAAGCTCGACAATCCTTTGAAAGTCACCACGCTTAGAATCACCCCACGACCTACCGCTTGCTACATCCTGAAATATTTCAGTACAGCCAGCCTTAGCCAATCGATTAAGCTGAGTTTCTAAACCATGCTTTTTATTGGCTTGTTCTTCACGCGAAACTCGTGCATAGCCAAGGTTTTGTATAATTAAATCGCTAGACATCTCTCTAAATACTGGTTTGTCGCATTATAATTCACTAGAGTAAATTGGGCGGGGAAAGTTACCGATTGACGAGTGCGCGATATGCTCACAAAGCCATCTTCTAAGGGTTGGCGCAAAAACTCTAATACGTCGCGCTTAAACTCTGTTAATTCGTCTAAAAACAAGATCCCATTTGTTGCCAAGGTGATCTCTCCAGGGCGAGGAAAGCTGCCACCACCTACAAGTGAGGGGCCAGACGCAGAATGATGGGGACTACGAAAGGGGCGATCGCTTACCAGACCTTTACCCTTTAATAAGCCAGCCACAGAATGAATTCTAGTCACTTCTAAGGCTTCGTCAAAGTTCATATTAGGCAAAATGCTGGGTAAGCGCCTTGCTAATAGGGTTTTGCCTGATCCCGGGGGGCCAACAAAAATCAGATTATGTCCACCTGCGGCGGCAATTTCCAGAGCGCGACGAGCATGTTGCTGGCCCTTTACATCTTTAAGATCTAGCTTAAATTCGCTTTCATGCCATTTCAGATCAGGATTGGCAACTACTGGTGGATATTTGTCGGGGTGCGCTAGGAAATCGCCTACCTCGGTGATACTTTGTAAGCCATATACTGCTAACCCTTTAACTAAAGCCGCTTCTTGAGCATTTTCCTTGGGTACAATAATCCCAACCATGCCTAGCCGTTGAGCAGCAGCAGCGATCGGTAATACGCCTGAAACAGGGCGCAGCGAACCATCAAGGGAAACTTCCCCCAAGAATAGGTGATCGCCTAATAGCTGTGGATCGACCTGTTCAGAGGCAGCTAAAATACCAATGCTAATTGGTAAATCAAAAATAGGTCCTTCTTTACGCAGATCGGCAGGGGTGAGATTAATTACGATCTTTCGCATAGGAAATGCGTAGCCTGCATTTTTGATGGCAGCTTTAACCCGTTCTCGACTTTCTTGAACTGCGGTATCAGGCAGTCCTACTAAAGTAATCCCTGGCAACCCTCCCGATACATCTACCTCTACACCCACTTGGATGGCATCGATACCTAAAATTGAGGCACTCCAAACCCTTGCTAGCACTTTTTACCTATCATAGTAAGAATCAAGACAATCTCAACTAATTAAGATGATCATATGTAAAATTACTATAAATTGTCTATTATTACTACCTCTCAGCTTTGGTTAGTTATTTGCTCTCGTAAAAAATATGGAGGCGACGATCTGAATGATCTGGTAGCCTAAAATTATTATTAAAACTTAACTTGCAATTGAATATTCGGAAAAACTAAGCGATCGCAGATTGACTTCTTGTAGCTCCTGACTTTTCTCATGCACTAATGGGATTGAGTCATGAAAGGATTCGTTTAATAAGGAAGTGAAATCATCGGCAGATTGCCAAGATGTCTCAAAAGGATGGGCTGCTAGACTACAAGCATTCCATGCGGGACTGACAGGAACATCTAACTTTCCACAAAACCCACCCCTTCTTCCTTCAGGATTGTAGTGTTGACACAATCGGCAAGCTGTAACTGAGTTACCTGAAGAGTTCATATATATTAAATTTGGCTTTACCAAATTTACTAAAAAAATTTTTATTAATTAATTCAATTATGTAGGGTAAGAATTGTGGATAAATGAGACTCTAACCTATGCTTAGATTTGTGTTCAGCGATCCCAAACAAAGCATAAATTTAACAATGTCTTAACTGATTTCTGTAATGCTTTGATGACAATCTTTTGGGGCATTTCCAAGATTCAAATAGGCTGTTGTAATAGTTAAGAAAATATATAGATATTTTTTATTTGTATTTGATATAAGTGTTTATACTTAAAACAAAATAGCCATTTGCAGCGTGCGAAGCACGCCGTAAATGGCGAAAAATGGTAAGAATCGCTTAGCGATTCTTACCATTTTTCGCTTTCGTCGAACTGACGTTATTTCAGGGCAGTCTTTTTAGGTGTTAGTGCATCTTTGGGCTTGCAAAGATGATCGGGTAGCGCGGAACCTGATGGATCAAGTTTGTCGGCTAGGTTGGGATATTTAATCCTGCCATGGTTACGCTCTTGCCAAACCTTGATAAATACAGGTGCTATTCGATCTAAATCTTCCCAAGTCAATGAGCAATCTTTGAGTTGACCATCATCCCATCGAGCTTGAAAAATTCGCATGAGTAAGCTTTTGGCAGCTTCGAGAGTGGTATCTGTGCCAAGCGATCGCAGTGCGGCTTCACAGGCATCAGCTAGCATCACAATCCCTGTTTCACGAGATTGAGGTATCGGTCCCACATAGCGGAAATCTGACTCAATGATATGCTGCGATCGCTTTTGGGCTTGGCAATAAAAATAGGTAATTGTAATTGTGCCTTGATGCTCTGGAATGAATGCTTGCAGCATCTCAGGAAGATGATATTTTTGGGCTAGCTTAATGCCACCTGAAACATGCTCTTTAACAATTTGAGCGCTTTCCCAAGGATCATTAAGGATATCGTGGGGATTGGGCTGCCCCATTTGATTTTCGATGAAATATTCAGGTCGGAGAGTTTTGCCAATATCGTGATAGAGCGTTCCTGTTCTTACTAAGGCTGTATCGGCTCCTAGCTCGCGAGCAGCAGCTTCGGCAAGATTTGCCACAAACAAAGTGTGCTGAAAAGTTCCAGGGGTTTCGGTAACTAGGCGGCGCAGTAAAGGGCGATCAAGATTAGCTAGCTCCGCTAGACGAAATGGAGTTAATGCATAGGAAATATGCTCTAAATAAGGAATTGCGCCTAGGGCTACGATCGCGGAAATTAGTCCTCCCGATGCGTATTGAAGCGCTGTAATTGCGATCAGTACTGGTGGTGTGGAGCCAGCAATAATAGCGATCGTAATATATACGGCCGATTGTAAAAAGCCAACTAGTAAACCTGTTGCCGCTAAATGTGATCGCGTGAGGGGTCGGTTAGTAATCACCGCAGCAACAATTGAGCCAACTAAGATAGGTGTAAATGCTAGTAGATCAGAGCTAATCGCGATCGCCAATAAGATTGAAATGAGACAGGTTACGAGAATTGCAAGGCGAGAACTGTAGAAACTGCCAATGATTAAACTCATGCTTGCTAATGGCAAAAATACAAGCATGTTTGGAGCCATCATCACCGTTGCTAAAGCGCTACCTGTGCAGATAATGCCCAGCACCAAAAGATCTTTGATATGTAATTTGACTTTGAGTAAATATTGCCATCGCCGATTGGCATAGCCAAATAGGGCAAAGCAAAGCGCTGTAGTTGCGCCCATCAAAACCAATCCCTTAAGATTGACTTGTCTTTGGGTCATTTTTAGTTCATCTAAAATAACGAATTGCCGCTCAGTAATTTTCTCCCCACCTTTAACTATTAAGTCACCTGCTCTAAGCGAAATCCTTTGAGTCTGAACCGATTCAGATGCTTTGATCGCTCTTTCGGTTGTACCTACATAGTCAATGGTCATATTTGGCTTGACTGTGGCACTGAGCAAAGCGATCGCCATAGCTCGATGCTCTTCATTGGTTGGCAAATTGCTCAGGTTTGTTAACCTTTTTTGCAGCATGTCATCGGGCAATCCAGCCACAATCCCTGTGGACTGGATGTCGATCAGTGCTTGCCGCGTCAGTTTCTTGCAGGTTTCCCATTCTTCATTAGTCATTTCCAAGAGGCGATCACGAAACATATCAGGACCTTTTGCCGCTTTTTCCTGAGTCATGGCATAGGCTTTACGAATCTCGGTCACCGTATTGATCAGCTTTTGATAATCTTGGGGAAGCGCATTGATTTTATATAGAGTTAGCTCAGCCAATGCTATGGATGGAGATTCTTTATCTCTGTTGATAAAACCTGATATAGCCGTCTGATTATTGGCATTAGCAGCAAGTCGATTAGCCCTATCTTGCAACTGCGTCCACCCTAAATCTGAGATTTGCCTAAAATATCGTTGCACATCATCACTCAAAATTTGGCGATCAACGTAAGGTAAACTACCAGACGATATCCGCAGGTTATCACCTACTTGCAGGAGTTCTTCTAAGTGCTTGATCGCATTAGTATCAATTTCAGGATTACTACGATAGATGGGTATTACTTGTTGTTTAGCTAGTTCTTTGGCTTGTTTAGTTGCCTCAATGTCAGTAGCTACTATGGTTCTAGGCGATCTTAAATCTTGGTCAACAAACGTACCGATTCCTAAGCGTGGCTCAGAATAAAACCTAATGCTGAGCGTTGAGATCAGGCAAACAAAGGTAATTCCTATGACTGCTCTACCAGACCACTTGCGAGATATGTGGTGGGTTGTTGCTGGGAGCAAAGATGAATGGTTGGGAGCAATTCCCATAGTTTAATTACTCTAGTTAAAATGTTTCGTAAAAACAAATGCAGTTTAAGATTGCAATCCAAGAGATGTCATTTAGATTCTAGATGTACCAGATCTCTAAGGTGAATATCAATAAAAAACTTAAAATCTGACTTTTGTTTTTTGAAAATCTATGACACAAAACAAAAAAATAATCTAAGTCTAAAAGCTAAGAATTATGCAACTTCACGCTGTAACTCCTGCAATGTAGTTGGATTAGAAGCATAAAGTGTCCATAATCCAACTACTAAAAAAATTACTTTGCACAACTACCCAATTTTAATTAAGAGGAAGAGTAAGACATAAGCCGGGTTCTGTTTCAGGAGTTTTTTACAACTATCCTAGCGGTTATCTATCTGGGATATTTGTTACCAAATACCTCATGCGGCACACACTTAACAGCGATCGCCTAGCTTTCGCCATGCAACCCCATTAAGCAACGGACACAAGATCAATTGAAGATCGCAACACTTGTATCCTCTCGCCTTGCTTCCAACTGGGGTTTACCGAGCCAGAGCCTCACGACCCTGCTGGTGCGCTCTTAACGCACCTTTGCACCCTTACCAGATCAAGTAAAAAGATAAAAGTAAAAAGTAAAAAGTAAAAAACATTTTTCCTTTTACCTTTTTACTTTTTACTTGAGTTCTGGCGGTATTTTTCTGTGGCACTATCCTCACGATCGCTCGCACTGGGCGTTATCCAGCAGCCTGATCTTCATGGAAGCCCGGACTTTCCTCAAAACTTGTTCTCGTGATCGCCTTTCGTTAATTTTGAGACAAATTTCGCAACCGCACGCTTACTCTCCCTCATTACCATTATGTACTAAGTGGCTAGGCTCAATTAAATATAAAACCAAAAAACGTTTCGGCGAGCGAAGCCTGCCGAAATGTTTTTGGTTTTTATTAAATTACCTCGGTAAAATTCTGGCAAAAGCTGCTATAAGTATGCAGAAATAATGTTTATCAAAATTAGATTGTTTTGCTAAACTATCTGGTTATCTGAGGCAAAACCAAAATGCCTCAAATCTTACTAAAAAATTTATTACATTCTTTGCTTATAGGTGCGAGTGACTAACTAAATGATGAAACACTTCTCCAAAGGGATGTACACGCTAATTTTGTCCTTAATGCTGGTAATAGTAGCGGGAGTTTCTCAGGCTGCTGCTGCTAATCTATTGAGGGTTTTGGTAAGAGAAGAAAATGGCTCCAAAATGTCTGTAGCTGTGACTCAACCATCAACTCTGCAAGCTTCTGGACAAGCAAGCCGCCGTCTCGATCCTGGTAAGTGGTACACCTTGCCCCTTACTTCTGCATATCGGATTACCCCTAGCAATAATGGATTGGTGCAGGTTGGCAGCCATCTTTATCCAGGCGAGATCGAACTGCGAGCTTGGAATAACAAGGCGATCGCGGTTAACGTGTTGTCCCTTGAGGAATATCTTCGTAGCGTTGTACCTAGTGAAATGCCAGCTAGTTGGCATATGGATGCATTAATGGCGCAAGCAGTGGCTGCTCGTAGCTATGCGGTCAATACTCAACGTCAACGTAAATGGGGTGAAGCTCCCTATGATCTTGTGAGTGATACTCGCGATCAGGTATACAAAGGCTTCTATCGCTTTGACCCTAAAACTGGTCAAGCGATCGCCCTAATCCATAGTCGTAGTGATCAGGCGGTTGCCTCAACCGCAGGCTATATGCTCAGACCTGGGTTTAAAGGCTATTATCGCGCCCGTTTACCTCGCAACTGGATTAGCTGGGGTGGCGGATATATGCCCGTCTCCGATGGTCAACACCTCGATCAAGAAATGACCCAACAGATGGCTCAAAATGGCTGGAATTGGGTACAAATCCTATCTTGGTGGTATCGCGATCAACCTATCAAAAACTAAAAAGGAAGGCTGCACAAAGTGCAGCCTTCCTTTTTAGTTTTTGTGTAAGTATAGGATTAATTCTATACTTTGTGAAAATTATGGCTATCAAAAAACTATCTGAAGTAGAAATTTCATCGGCGATCGCACAGTTAGCTGGTTGGGCGATTGTTGATCATAAGTTGCAAAAAAACTTTAAGTTTCGGGATTTTGTCGAAGCCTTTGGCTTTATCAGTAAAGTGGCGATCGTTGCCGACAAGATGGGGCATCATCCTGAACTTTTTAATGTCTATAACAAAGTCAAGATCGACCTCACTACCCATGATGCTGATGGTATCAGCGCCCTTGACTTTGAGCTAGCTCAAAAAATTGACAAGCTGCTATAGCCACCTGTATCAGGACAAATCAAAACCCAAATAGTGTGAGGCGGCGCGAAGCGCCGCCTCACACTATTTGGGTTTTATGTCCTAACAAGAATGGCGACAGCTATAGTCTTTGGAATTAATAAAAAAGGGACGCGAAGCGTCCCTTTTTTATTAAGCATGTCGTTTTTGATGCCATTGCCATGCATGTTGCAAAATCAAGTTTAAATCAGCATATTTAGGTTGCCAATTCAAGATAGTTCTGGCTTTCTCACTGCTACCTACTAAAGCTGGTGGATCTCCTGCACGGCGATCGCCCATCACAACATTAATTGGCTTACCCGTAATCTGCTTGGCAGCATCAATTACCTCTTTGACCGAAAACCCATTACCATTACCAAGATTAAAAATTTCACTCTTGTTGCCCTTGAGTAAATATTCCAATCCCAATACATGCGCTTCAGCTAGATCAGTTACATGGATATAGTCGCGGATACAAGTTCCATCTGCGGTTGGATAATCAGACCCATAAACTGTAATTGCTTCGCGCATACCCATAGCCGTCTGCAAAACTAATGGGATCAAATGTGTCTCAGGATCATGATCTTCGCCGATCGCCCCATCAGGATCAGCTCCTGCGGCATTAAAATATCGAAAAATTACTGATTTCAGACCATAGGCGACATCAAAATCTTGCAAAATCCGCTCAACCATTAGTTTAGTCGCCCCATAGGGATTGATCGGCGCTTGGGGATGGTCTTCGGTAATTGGTATTTGCTGCGGCACACCGTAACTAGCACAGGTGGAAGAAAACACAAAGGTTTTTATATTCGCGGCAACCATCGCCTCCAGCAAGGACAAAGTGCCAACAACGTTATTGCGATAATATTTGTCAGGCTGTGTCACTGACTCGCCCACATAGGCATAGGCGGCAAAATGCATGACTGCACTAATTTGCCGATCGCTAAATAGGCGATCGACCAAGGCTCGATCATTTGTATCACCAATAATCAATTCTGCGCCTAAGGTTTCGGCGATATCTTGGTGACCGTAGACGAGATTATCTAAAATCACCACCTTATAACCAACCTGTTGTAAAGCTTTGACTGCATGAGAGCCTATATACCCTGCGCCGCCCGTAACCAAAATTGTTTGTTTATTCATAACTTTCCATTATTTTTTTTGCACTAATTTAACGTGAGTTCGATATAGCCATTTGCGGCGTGCAAAGCACGCCGCAAATGGCGAAAAATGGTAAGAATCGCTTAGCGATTCTTACCATTTTTCGCTTTCGTCGAACTGCGTTAATTTATAACGCTTTTTGTATTCCCTTTTGGCCCCCATAAACCGTAAGGTCGCTTTGCGAACTTACGGTTTATGGGGGCTAAAGACGTGATTTGAGAATGTCAAAAATTTCAGGTGGTATATGGGTGCGAAGCGATCGCCCTAAACGATTTTTCTTTTGAGCTATTTGTATACAATCTAGCTTTTGGCAAATATAGGCTGATCGCCCCATGCCATGATCAAGTTGAATTTGATGTTGAACTTGATTATGGTTGGGCTTATCTTCGTTGGGATGCCGATCAGCGATCGGCACACGTACCACCCTCCAAAAAGTATCCCGCATGGCGACACATTGGCAACTAACACAACGACGATGTAGCTTCAGAGCCAAACTAATTTACTCCTGAGTACCTATTAAAAGTTGCAAAGTTGGACTCTTATAAAAATTCACAAAAGTGGAGCGACACTTTTGCAAATAAAAAGACAAACCCATGATGGGTTTTGAAAACATAAAATGGCTAAGCCATTTTATGTTTTGGTATTACTGGGCATAACTTTGCAACTTTGGATTTGAAATTAATTGTGTCTATCTACTTAGTTACTAAGAAACCAATTTTTGATAGCGCGGATTTGCCAAGCTATCAAAAATTGGTTCCTTATTTTAATGTGAGTTCGATATAGCCATTTGCGGCGTGCGAAGCACGCCGCAAATGGCGAAAAATGGTAAGAATCGCTTAGCGATTCTTACCATTTTTCGCTGTCGTCGAACTGACGTTATTTTACGGCGAAGCCCTTAATTAAATTAATTAAAATTAAATTAATTAAACTAGAGATTTTTAATCTTCACTGTTGTCATAGTCATTATCACCATCATCTTCATTAGATGGTTCAAGAACTGTTGATGACCTTGCAATGCTTTCTTGAGCTTTGCGCTCTTCTTCTTCATAGTCGTACTTTGACAAATTTTTGATATCGATTTTCCAACCAGTCAACCTCGCTGCCAAACGCACATTTTGACCTTCCTTACCGATCGCCAAACTCAGTTGATCCTCAGGGACAATCACATGGGCAATTCTTTCATTGGCATTAATCAAACGCACTTCATGAATTTTCGCAGGGCTTAAGGAGTTGGCAATATAGGTGGAAGGATCGGGCGACCATCTGATTACATCAATCTTTTCGCCGCGTAGCTCAGCAACCACTGCCTGAATTCTCGCCCCTCTTGCACCAATACAAGCGCCCACAGGATCAACATCGCGCTCAAGGGTATCTACAGCAATTTTAGTGCGAGGACCAACCGCAGGGGATGGAGGATTAGCCTCTCTTGCCACAGCTACAATACGGACGATTTCTTCCTCAATTTCAGGTACTTCATTGGCAAACAAGTACACAACTAAACCAGCATCAGCACGGGAGACTAATAACTGAGGACCACGGCGCGAGCCTTCAAAGACCTTCTTCAGGTATACCTTTAGAGTCATATTGGGGCGATAGGGTCTTTCACCAGCTAGTTGTTCGCGTTTGGGAAGTTCGGCTTCAACTTCTGGTTGTCCAAATCCACTACTAACCGCAACGATTACAGCCGTTGTTTCAAAACGTAGTACTCGACCTTGCAAGACTGTGCCTTCGAGGTCTTGAAACTCTTCTTGAATGATCTTGCGCTGTTGATCTCTTAGTTTTTGGGCTAGGACTTGTTTCGTCTGGATTGCAGCCATACGGCCAAAGTCACCCTGTTCTGGAGTCACATCAACGACTACAGTTCCACCAGCTTGAGCTTCAGGAGCAACTTCACGCACTTCAAACAAACCTATTTCATGATCAGCATCACCAACTTCATCGACAATCGTTTTTGTCGCGAGAACCCGAAATCCTTCACCGTCGAGATCTAGTTCTACATCAAAATTATTAAAATGTTCTTCTTCAAAGTTAATGCCATCGGAACGATAGGTTTTGCGAAAGCGCTCATATCCCTTAAGTAGAGCTTCACGTAAAGCATTCTGGACAGCATGTTTGGGGAGATTACGCTCTTTGCTAATCACCTCCACCATTTGTCCTAATCCAGGTAAATTCAATAATGACATAAGGTTTTCTCGCTTCTATAAAAATCAATAACTGTAATGCTTTATACCAATTCACTGGTAGTTCTAATAAGTAAAGGATTTATTGACGTAAGGATAGGCGGCGCGAAGTGCCGCCTATCCTTACGTATTTAGCACTACCAATTCACGAAAGTATGGTGTCATTTTCGTGAATTTAAAGTCAAACCTAGTAAGAGTTTTAAAAACATAAAATGGCTACGCTACTTGATGTTTTGGTATTAGGGATACTTAGTCTCTTTATTCCATTTTGGTTAATTCGACGCGCTCAACAAGTTCACGGGGAATATTGACAATCCGACCTTTAATGCTAATCGTCACATGCGTCTCGTTGCGTGATACGAGATGTCCACTCCAACTTTGTTTGCCATCATGGGGTGTGGTCGTACAGACATTGACCATAAAGCCTCGAAAAGCCACAAATTCGCGATCGCCTTGTAACTGACGTTCAGCCCCTGGGCTAGAAATTTCTAACACATAGGCATGGGGAATCAAATCGATCGCATCGAGAGTTGGCTCTAGCGAACGACTCATGCGTTCACAATCATCCAAACCCGTATTTTGATCAGGGTTGCGAATATCAACCCGCAACACTACAGGGTTTTTGTTAGTATGCAACACTACATCAACAACCTCTAACCCAAGGGGCGAGGCAACTTCTTCAGCAATTTGAAAAATTTGCGGAATTAGAGGATGACTCATAGAATTTACGATTTGAGCTTACAGTGTGAGCGTTTTTTGTTTTTTGACGTAGGTATCTGTACAAAATAAATTACTCAAACCCGTAAAATTGCGCCTCTGCGGGGCGCAATTTTATGGGTTTGGATTTGTAATTAGTTATGTCCATTTACTTAAGAGTTTTTAGTTCAAGCCATAAAAAGCTACTTTAAAAACAAAAAAGTGGGACGATCGCCCACTCTTTGAGTGCTTTTAACTTTAAACCGATCACAGTAAAAAACATCACAGAAGCGATCCTTTTGCTGCTGTAGATCTAGCTGCTACTTGCAAAACATACAACAAGTAATAGTCAGATACATTTCTTCGGAGCTTGTGTACTACAGGGAAAACACAGCTATCTTAGTGTGTTTACTCTTGACTACTTGCCTGCTGGTACTGAGATTTATATTATCACGCCGATTACAGATCAATCTGATTTTCATCTAAAACCAATTTTGATGATTGCAGAGCCAAAGACTCTGCAATCATCAAAATTGGTTTTTAGATTACTAATTCTGGTCGTTCCTCTGGCAAAATAGCTCCCTGCACAGGGCATACCTGTAGGCAAACGCCGCAGTCAATACAAATTGAGGCATCAATCTTAAACCAGATCGTCCCTTTAATATTTGCACCCTCTCCCTGTTCGATACAGGCGACAGGGCAAGCGGGTACGCAGTCTGCTATGCCTTCACAGATATTTGAGGCGATCGTATAAGCCATGTAGAGTGATATCCAAATTTGAGCAATGATAACGACAATTTTTAATTATGAAACTAAATTGTTTTTTATATATTAGAACTTATGCAAATCAGCAATGCTCATTAGAAAAATCGGTTTTTTGAAAGCGCTCCAACGGCGGGCTTTCAAAAAACCGATTTTGTTGTTTCCAACGCCGAAGGCGTTGGAAACAACAAAATCGGTTTCATAATGAGCATTGCTGTACGCAAATAAACCAAGAACTCAAGTTCTTGGCTAAAAGCTTAAGTCCACTGAAGTGGACTACAAAACATCTCTAAGCAGACCATTTCAATAGTTTTGAGCTTTGAGAATTGCACTTGAGTGTAGGGACAAAAGCAGTTCTTCGCGCTGCTTTTTTAATACAAGTGGCTATAGCTATGAAGTCAAGGCTAGCATTATGCTATCTTCGGCTTCTATGTAGAGATGTCAATATTTAATAAAATTTTATGAAAACATTACAGCTAGGTACGAGCTGGTTTTTAGAAGAAGCAGGTGGATTGGCTCGCGTTTATTACGGTTGTGTCAATTACCTACCCAAAGTTGATGTTGAGGTAAATGGTTTGGTGGCTGGCTCCGATCGCGTTTTTCAAAGTTCTGGCGGACAAGTAACAACATTTGCTCCTGCAAATAGTTCGACATGGCAGCGATCGCTAGGCATGAGAAAAGCATTCAATCAGGCGATCGCGAATTCAGAATTTGATTTGGTAGCCTCACATTTTGCCTTGTATACATTGCCCATACTTGATCGCTTGGGGAAAGTCCCATTAGTAATGCATTTTCATGGGCCTTGGGCGTTGGAGAGTCAAGCAGAGGGTGCAGGACGCTTATCGACTTGGGGAAAATGGGTAGTCGAAAAATTGGTTTATCGTCGGGCTAATGGCTTTATTGTTTTGTCAGAATCATTTCGGCAGGTTTTACATCAAACCTATAATGTGCCATTAGAAAAGATTTTTATCATCGGTGGGGGAATAAATACAGCGGAATTTGATTTGGACTTAACGATCGCCAAAGCCAGAGAAAAACTAGGTTGGCAAAAGGATCGGCGAATTATCCTCTGTGTGCGGCGACTGGTTCAGCGTATGGGTTTAGAGAACTTGATTGCCGCGATCGCCTTGGTGCGGAAGCAACATCCTGATGTATTGCTACTGATTGCTGGTAAAGGAGCGATCGCGGAAGCCTTGCGATCGCAGATTCAAGAATTACATCTGGAAAATCATGTGCAGTTATTGGGGTTTGTGCCAGATCAAGACTTGGCGATCGCCTATCGAGCAGCAGAGCTATCAATTGTACCGACAGTATCACTGGAAGGATTTGGATTGATCGTGATTGAGTCCTTAGCCGCAGGTACACCTGTATTGGGGACACCAATAGGTGGTATTCCTGAAATTTTACAGCCTTTTTCTCCTGAGCTTGTCCTGCAAGGGAATACAATCGAGCAACTAGCGCAGGGCATGATCGAAGCTTTATCTGGTCAAAGACACATTCCCAGTGCTAAAGCTTGTCAAACCTACGTCAAGCAGAATTATGACTGGCAGGTAATTGCTAATCAAATGAAATCGGTTTATGAGCAAGTGATCAAATAATAGATAACCTCGCGATGCGAGGCTATCTATTATTCCTCGATCGCACCGAGGGCGATCAGCTTCGCTTTTTGAGCAGAAGTCAAACCCGTAGCTTCAGTAATATTTAGTCCTTCATAGGGACGAGGTTCGCGATAGGTTCGGATACATTCACCTGTCTGTACATCCCATAGTTTGACAGTTTCGTCGCGACTACTACTAGCGATAAGATTGCCATCCGCAGAAAAAGACACAGAATAGACCGTGCCAATATGTCCAGCTAAAGCTCTGATCGCTTCACCAGTTTGCCAATTCCAAATATTAATTTGAGCATCTTCACCTGCACTTGCCAGTAAGACTCCTTTGGGATCGGCAGCAATTGTCAAGACATTGCCATCGTGACCTAGGCGTTCAGAGATCAAGTCCCCATTTTTGATGTTCCATCGATAGATAAATTTGTCCCCACAGCCAAAAGCTATATGGGGATGCATTGGCATAAATTTGATATTAGAAGTAATCGAGGTAAGTGTTTCTAACGTCTGTAAACAATCTCCTGTTTTTGTGTCCCAAATTTTTACAGTTTTGTCACGGCTACTACTGATGAGATAGTGATCGTCGTCACTAAAGGCGATCGCTAAAATTGCTGATTTATGTCCTTGAAGAATACGCAAACATTCGCCTGTCACAATATCTCTAAGCTTAATTACTCGGCTTGTCTCACCAGTCGCCAGCAATTTACCATCATGACTAAAGACAAGAGTTCGAGCTAAATCTGGGTGTTCAGAGATGGTGGTTAGACAATTACCACTGCTAACATCCCATAGTTTGATCGTGCAGTCCTCAGCACAACTAGCAAGTATGGTTCCAATCGGACTAAAAGCTACTTGCCAAACATGCCCTGCGTGACCATGCAAAGCCCGAATACACTCACCTGATTGAATATCCCAGAGACGAATAATCGAGTCATCACCACCACTAGCCAAGATCGTTTGTTCAAGGTTAAAAACAACTGATCGCACAGCATTGGTATAGCCTTGCAAAATCCGAAACTGTTGACCAGATGTGACTTCCCAGAGGTTTAGAAGATGTTCATTGGAAATATTGCCTGACGCTTGGCTATCACCCTGATTATCATTTTTGGTTGTCCATGATCGCCCCGTATGTCCTTGAAAAGTTCGCATACAAAAACCTGTATCAATCTCCCAGAGTTTCACCATTTCATCGCCACTACTGCTTGCTAGCACTAAGCGATCAGGATGAAAGGCAACGGAACGTACCCAATGGTTATGCCCAGTTAAGGTTTTAGAGCATTGAGCTGTCTTGAGATCCCAAAGACGGATTGTGCGATCGCCGCTGCCTGTCGCAAGGGTTGAACCATCATGGCTAAAGCTAACGGCAAAGACCGTATGTGTATGCCCTGCCAAGGTTTTGATGCAGTTACCTTTGTCTGTATTCCATAGTCTTATGGTTTTATCCTCACTGCCACTAGCTAAAACATTGCCATTATGACTAAAGGCGATCGACCAAATGATATCTTCATGCCCTTCAAATATTTGCGAACATTCACCAGTATCGATATCCCATAGCCGCACAGTGCAATCGTCGCTGCTACTTGCGAGTAAGTTACCCTTTGAGCTAAAGGCTACAGCTTCAACAATATCTTCATGACCATGCAAAATTTTGAGGCATTGTCCCGATTTCCAGAGCCTCACCGTGCGATCGGCATGACCACTAGCTAAAGTTGTACCGTCGGGACTGAAAGCCACTGACATAACTGCGCCAATATATCCTTGCAGAGTATTTAAGCAATCTCCTGTGGAGACATCCCATAACTTAATCGATTGATCAACACTACTGCTAGCTAAAACTGTTCCTTCAGGATTGAAAGCTACGGAAACCACCCATCCTTTGTGTCCACGATAAGTGAGTATGGGCTTACCGTCACTGACTTGCCAAAGATGAATATCACCTTTAGTGTCACCGATCGCCAATAACTTGCCATTAGCACTAAAAGCTACTGATAAGACTCCGCCAATTACCTCCGCAAAAACCGATTTAATGACCGCAGTCTGAGCAAAGTTAACCCGATGCAATTTGACTTCAGACAAATAAGCTTGGCGGATAGCAAGATAAGAAAAGTCCTTCCCTGTCAAATCAATACCGAGATTGCACAACAAATTGATGATATTGCCGCCTCCATAGCCAAAGGTTGATTTCAGTTCCCCTTCGGGGCGTAATTCGCGTCTTCGTAATTCCTCAAGGGTTTGAAATAGCTCTTTAGCAACCATTTGCTTACTGCCCAAACGACCTAAAAGTTTGGTAACCAGAGGTTCTAAAATCAAGCGAATTTGGCTTTGGCGAATATAGTCTTTGGCAGTTGCTTTGATCAGAGCGTAGTGGCGTAAGTAGAAAAGCTGACGATTCAGCTTTAACTGAATGCTTGGTAACGCCCCAAGAGGATGCTCTTGGGTAATTTCTTGATAAATTTGCTCAATTAATAAATTGGTGACAAACTCCATGACTACAGGTTGCTGCGTAAAACCTGCGGCTGTATGCTCAACTAGCGATCGCCGTTTTAGCGATCGCAGCGACATCATGAGGTGATTCTGCTCGATCGTTGGCACAATATCTGAGCGTAGTTCATTGGGTTGGACAGGCTCACGGTTAATGGCTAACCAAATCATGATTTGTTTCTCATGAGCCGTCAATCTCTGATATTGCTGTTCAATGAGATTGCCAATACCACTAAAAATAATCGTTTTTTGTTCTAAAAAGCGATTAATACTACCTGAGTAGAGATCTTTAATCGAAGTTGCGGCAATTTTTAGCGCTAAGGGATTACCACGATACCAATCTACTAAACGATGCAAATCATCGCTTATGGCTTTGATCCCCTTGGCTTCGAGGACGCGCTCAGCAGCAGGTTCATCTAAACCAGTAAGTTGGAGGGCGCGGACAGGCAAAATGTCTCCCTCTAAGGTGGCAACTTCTTCAGGCATTTCACGACTAGTAATCACGACACAACTACGGTGCGAAACTTCGCCAACCCTTCTTAACAACGAGCCATAACCTTCATAGTCCTTACGGTAGGCTCCTGCTTGAGCCTCATCTTTCAGAACTGATTCAAAATTGTCCAATACCAATAAACAACGATAGCGCTGTAAATACTCCATTAATCTCGAAATCAAGGCATTGGTATCTGTAGTATCAGGAGTTTCTTTCTGCTGTGATAGGAAATGGATCACAGCAGACAACATTTCACTTGGGGTTTTAGCATTATTTAGCGATCGCCACACCACAAAATCAAACTTATCTTGTAGCTGTTGAGCAAGCTTGACCGATAGAGCCGTCTTGCCCAAGCCTCCCATTCCCAAAATGGCTACTAGTCTACACCGATCGCGATCTATCCATTTTTCAAGGATCTCTAGCTCATGTCCTCGACCATAAAAGAAAGCAACATCAATCACCTCACACCAGTCTTGATGACTATTTCCCGAAGCCTGTAAATTTGGGGCAGTTGTGGAAGAATCAGCTAGTTGCTTTTGGATTTGACGGCGAATTAGGTTCTGTACCGTACTCTTAGTTACTTTTTCACCAAAAGTCTCGGTCAATAAATGCCAAAGTTTATGGCTGACTAACTTGATGTAGCCAGCATCATAGCCAGTCTGCTTCGCAATCTCAGAATAAGACAAGCCCTGCCATACTCCAAGAAAGACAGACTGCTCAACTCGAGTCAGACTGCGCTCTTTTAACGACAACTCTACAAATGTCACCGCCTCATCAGCCGTCATAGATGCGCCTTAAAGATATAAATATAACTTTTATATAACTTCACTATTGTCATTCTAGGACGTTTTATGCTTTGTTGTATTTTGTTGTGAATATTGATAGCAATTCTAAATTATGAAACTAATCTTGGTTTTTTTAGCGTCTGCGACACTAAAAAAACTAAGATTAGTTTTGATGACAGTCAAACTAAAGTAATCTTTCATCAAAAATGATTTTATAATGAGAGTTGTTGGAATATTGCTCCTTATAAATTAGTACCTCTAGACAGTTTCGCAAAATTAAATGAAAATTGCTTTGGTTCATGACTATCTTACGCAACGTGGTGGTGCTGAAAGGGTATTTGAACTTTTATGCAAACATTTCCCAGACGCAGATATCTATACATCTGTGTACGATCGCCAAAATACAATTGATTTAGGCGATCGCCAAGTCCACACTACATTTTTACAAAATATTCCTGCAATTGGTAAATACTTTCGCCTGTTTGCACCATTTTATTATACGGCTTTTAGCTCTTTAAATCTTCGACAATATGACTTAATTCTTAGTAGTAGTGCTAGTTTTGCTAAAGGAGTACAAAAACGTAATGATGCAGTGCATATTTGCTTTTGCCACAATATTACCCGCTTCCTGTGGGACACCAATACTTACTTACGAGAATATGGCGCATACAGCTTTTTTAAACCCTTAATTGAGCTAGTTTTTCAAAAAATGCGTCAACAAGACATCTTTTATGCCCAATCTCCTGATTATTACATCGCGAATTCCACCACTGTCGCAAAGCGAATTCAAGAAACCTATAAAAAGGATGCTGTAGTTATAAACTACCCAATTGATGATTCACGATTTACCTTTTCAGATCAAAAAAATGATTACTGCCTTGTTTCTTCAAGACATCTTAGTTATAAAAGGCTTGATATTATTGTTGAGGCTTTTAATGGCTTAGATTTGCCTCTGCTGATTACAGGTGAGGGGCCAGAATCGAAACAATTACAAGCAAAAGCACGTCCCAATATTAAATTTCTTGGTCATGTTAGCGATCGAGATCGGTGCAATCTTATGGCAAAGGCAAAGTTTGTAATTGTTGCTGCTTTAGAGGATTATGGGCTTGTACCCATTGAGGCTAATGCTAGTGGTACTCCTGTAATTGCCTATGGTGCTGGTGGCGTTTTAGATACGCAAATTCCAGGACTAACGGGAGTCTTATTTGAGACCCAAACATCGGAATCTCTAAAAAATGCCATAATTAAGGCACAAAAGATCAATTGGGACTATGCCAAAATCCGAGAGCATGCCATCTCTAACTTTTCCGAATTAGTATTCTTCACAAAAGTGAATCAGATCATAGAGGAAATCTGTACTATTCAGAGGAATAAAAAAATAACTTAACCGATCAAAAGCACTTGCATAGCTGGAACTATACAAAGGACAAATAATGAGTATCAATGCTGCAAAATCAACATCCCCAGTTCTCCTTGAGCAAGATCCAGGATATGGAAAAATTTTTGCGGTTCTTTCTCGTAGGCGATTTTGGCTTTTGGGGGGATTAAGTTTAGGTCTAGTAATTGCTGTTTTTATGAACATTAGAGCCAAGCCACTATACACTAGCGCCATGCGCCTGCTAGTCGAATCAACTTACAGATCTAATACAAATACATCCTCATTTGTTGACTCCAATATCCAGATTGACTATGCAACACAACTGAATTTACTACAAAGTTCTTCGTTATTTCAAAAAGCTGCTGATTTGCTAAACGATCAATATCCAGGAATTACTGGTGCTGAACTTCGATCTTTAAAAATCGATATGCTAGGTGACAACCAAAATCCAACCAAAATTGTTGAAATACAGTACACAGCTTTAGATCCTGTAAAATCAAGAGAAGTTTTAAGAGCTTTTCAAAAAGTTTATACTGACTATAATCGAGAGCAACAGGAAAAGCGCTTGCAAAAAGGCTTATCAGGTATCGATGAGCAAGTTACCAATGTGCGTCAAGATATCTCAGAAACTGCTGAAGCACTCGAAGTATTTCGTCGTAAGAATAATCTGTTTGATGCTAACCAGCGAGTTACAGAAATTACTGCAGCCATGAACGGGATTGAGCAACAAAAACGCACTACCCAATTAGAATACGATCAAGCAGTCACTCGACTAGAATCTCTACAACAAAATCTCGACCTGTCTTCGCAGGATGCTGTATTACTTACTCGTTTAAATCAATCGCCTCGTTATCAGGCTCTGATTGTAGAGATGCAAGGTATAGAAGTTGCGCTAAATCGCGAAAAAGCTAGGTTTCAACCTGCTAATCCTATTGTTGAAGCCCTTGAGTTACGTTTTCGGCAACAACAGAGTAGTCTGGAAGAAGAAAGAAGAAGTATTTTAGGGGATGCTAATTTATCTAGTTATCCCAAATGGAATGCCGATCAGCTAAGTAATATTGATGTAACCATAGCAAATCAAATTGTAGAAACCCAAGCTCAAATTGCTTTACTACTATCTCGACTGAATTCTTTGACATCTCAAGAGCAAGATCTTCGGGCAGAGATTAATCGATTACCCAAACTGCTCAGTGAGTATGAAGTCTTAAGACCTAAACTGGCAGTTTTGCAAGAAACATTACAAACATTACTTAAAAATCGACAAGACCTAAGTCTAGAAATTGCTAGAGGTGGCTTTGATTGGCAAGTTGTTGAGGAGCCTGGTCTTGGTTCTACTGATGCCGCAGATACTTTACGTAGAAATTTATTGCTGGGCGTAGTCGCAGGATTATTTATTGGTGGCATGGCTGCTTTTCTTAGGGATATGCAGGACGATACAATGCACACCTACAGTGAGTTAGAACAGCAAGTTGCTTCTTTATCCTTATTGGGCATGACTCCACAATATTTACAGGCTGAAGAATCAAACTCTAATTTTTTACCACAGTTTCTTAAAGGTCAGTCAGTTTCACCACTTTCAGTTGAGATTGTCCAATGGTTACCTTTTCGAGAGGGGTTAGATGTAATTTATAAAAATATTCAACTTAATAGTTTTTCTCAAGAAATAAGCGTGCGATCGCTAGTAGTTACTTCCGCTCTTGCTGGGGAGGGTAAATCGACGATCGCTCTTGGACTTGCTACTAGTGCCGCGAGATTGCATAAGCGAGTCCTGTTGATTGATGCAGACATGCGATCGCCATCCTTACATAAGCAACTTAACTTACCCAACGAAAGAGGCTTATCAACATTACTGGCAAGTAAGGGTAGTGTGGATAGCCAAGATGTAATCCAATCATCGAACTCATCTATTGATATTCTTACTGCTGGACCAATCCCCAGTGATTCTGTTACCTTGCTGAGTTCAGAGTGGATGCAAACACTAGTATCCAGTTTTGAGCAAGATTACGACCTTGTAATTATTGACTCACCACCTATTCTTGGGACAGTTGACACAATTCAAATAGCTTCATGCTGTGGTGGAGTAGTATCAGTAGCTCGCATTGATCGAATTACTCGTGGAGAATTCTCACAAGCTATATCTATTCTCCAAAAGTTGAATTTAATTGGGGTAATTGCTAATGCAGTTAAAGATCTACCAAATAGTTACAAATCAGTTGCCATTAGCGATGACGAAGATACTGTATAAAACTAACCTCAGTTCGGTTTAATTTTAAACTGCCTCCTTAAGCAAACAGCAGTTATCACTATAAGAATCGTTTGTGGGAAAGTCTGCCAATGGCAAACTTTCCCACAAACGATTCTTATACCAAAACACAAAATGGCGTAGCCATTTTGTGTTTTGAAAACCATTACTGGGTTTGGTTTTTAATCCTCAAAAGTATTGCCACTCTTGCGTGAATTGGTATGACAACGCAAGAGATAGCTAGGACAATAAAAACCCAAAAGATTAGTGGCGGTGCTTCGCGCCGCCACTAATCTTTTGGGTTTTATATCCTAAGCAAAACTTTCATTGCTATATTACGCTAAAACAAGAATATAACTTTTATATAACTTTTAGTATGACCTTTTGCTAACTTCTAGTAGTTGCTATATTGATGGAATTGATAGATAAGTATATATATAGCAATGCTAGATTCGTTTGAAATAAAGGCATTAAAGCTTAAATTCCTTGCTATAAGCCTTTGCCTCTCATGATTAATTCAGAATTGCTGTACCAATAACTCATGGGTATCTTCAAATTTACTGTTAAAGACAGAACTCACTTTTGAATAGATACATTTCTCTGTACATATCGCGGCAACTAGGAGATTTTTAAAGCTAATTTATCCAATTCTAATAGTGATCTGATCAATAGAGTACATTTCCTATTTGGATATTTTAGAATTTCTACTAGCTGTGCGACTTCTTTATTTGGATCAATATCAATCAAAATTAAACTATTGAAATCTAGACTAGTAAAACTAAAGCTTTAGAGATATACGAATAATCGAGAGAAAAAAATGACTAGCGTTGTTGTCAGAAAACTCCAAGAGATTCCAATTACTCATTCAAAAGAGACTTCATATATATCTAACTTAATGTTTAACTCTAAGCAAATTGCGATTTCTGTAGGGACATTTGCCTGTAATCAGTTTAGTATGTTTAAGCCTTCTATATTAAGTAAAGCTAGATCTGACAATGATCTTCAGACCAGACTAAATATAGTAACAGTTGAGCCTGAAATTGGCGAATCTCAACTTAAGAATTTAGCTGATGTATGTTATAGGTCAGGGAAAAATGTATTTTTAAATCTTCCCTCTGCAAATGAATTGCCACAAACGCATAAGCCAATCACTTGGATAGTAAAAAGGACTTTGGATTGGTTAGCGGCTTTGTTTATTCTTCTAATTCTTAGTCCAGTTATGTTTGCATTAGCTGTGATTATTGCTACTACTTCAAGTGGTTCAGTATTTTTTCATCAATGGCGAGTCGGCGAAGGTGGCAATTTATTTAACGTGAGTTCGACGCACTAAAAGATGGCAGGAGGAAGAGCAGGCAAGCCTTTGAAGAGAAGATCTAAAGCAGGTTTAGTCTCTCGATATGTATAAGCAACCAACCCAGCTAAAAGGTTGACAA
>NZ_JAYGIF010000115.1:0-34887 GCF_034931345.1 Pseudanabaena sp. CCNP1317
GAGATAATGTCCCCCGCACGGTTTGGTGTGCCGAACGTGGGATTAATTTCTGCAAAATTGATCGCTCTTCTTCGCCGATTCATCTCAAAAACACTCTCAGGAATCGCTGGGATCGCGAGGTTAGTCTGATTCGGGCAGGATTAGGGGATTTTAATTTGCCCATAGATAGTGTCTCTTTGGACAATCCGCACATCGATCTTTGGGCAAGTGTTGAGGCGAGAACCAATGCGGCGATGTGGGCTTTACGGGACTATTTGCTTGAACGCCTTGTGTTTGAGGGCAATAAAGTTACGATCGTGACCATCGGTAATGATGATTCTGGCAAGTCGATTAAGGAGGCTCTAGCTCAGACGAGACAAGAGCGTTACCAAGCTGTCTCTAGGGCAAAAATCCTATCTCCCTCTGAACAGAAAAATTTAATCTCAAATGAGTCTCAGTCGTATCAAGATTTACTGGATCTGGAAAAAACTGCTCTTGCCAAGTTTTATTGTCTCGATCAGGTTTCTCCCGAACTGGTGGAATACGATCGCGATGGGCAACGGCGATCGGAGATTCTCAAATTGGAGGCTTTGTTTCAGTCAGATCTTGCCATTGATGCTGATGTTCATGCTTTTGCTCGTCAAGCTAGGTTTGGTATGGGTATTTTCCTCCCAGATCAGCCTTGTCATGAATTGGGACGCTATATCAGATCAGGTTTGGGGTTGAAGGAGCTACTGAATCCCGATGTTCAATACACTGATTCAGATCTGGAGGATTTAGGTAGTCTTTGTCGGCAGTTTGCTACGGATATCAAAAGGTACTTGGGCTTCAATGTCCCTCAAGATGCTACCAATATTTGGATTTTTCGCATTCTCTGCAATCAACTTGGTGTCAAAATCTGCTCTAAGCGCATTCATGGCGATGAGGGCATGATTAATGTTTGTTGGCTTGATGTTGAGGCTTGGCATCAGTTGCAGGCTATTCTCGAAAGACGCTCCCGCTCTCGGCAGCAGGTGACGGCTACTCAACCAGTTTCTTGCGATCGCCCCCCCCTTATAACAAATGATTGTGAGGGGGCGATCACAAGAAACGGCAAGTTTGCGATTTGGACTAGGCTGATTGCTACAGTCACTTATCTACGCCATTTACTCACATCGGATATTTCCCCTTATCACCCTCTGTACAAGCTCAAAAAACAGCTATCAGTCTTGTTTTTCAACTTCCAAGTCATGTTCAATTCAAAATTATTCTTGACTTGCTCTCAGGTCATCCCGTAATTTCAGAATTATCGAGTAACCCAGATGTTTTCACGGAAAGCTATCATATAAAAATCAGTCATTTTAGGGAGATATATCATCTCTAAGGTTTGAGGTGGGGCAATCCTTGTTTAGAAATTTTATGACGGAGTCCTATATGGGTACATTGACCGATATTTTCGTTGCTCAAAAAGAGCAACGATTTGATTTTCTGCGTGAAAACTTTCCGCGAATTTTTTATAAGTATCATCACGATCGGTTTGCCATTAAGCAAAGGCAACTCAAACCTTTTACTACTTTTCTTGACTCTCATCTTTCTAAACCTATCGATATCAATGTCACGGCTCGGTTTCTTAAGCAACATCGTGCTGATGCTCAAGCTTTCGTCGCTACGGCTATTAACGAAGTCGTTAAATTTAACAATGTTCAACTTCTAGGTGGGGTTGCGCCTCGTTCAGCTAATCTTGTGCGGGATTTATTCGCTGATGAGGATTCCTTGATTGTTAGTATCAGTCAGGATATTGTCATCGAAATTATTGATTTTCTCTGTTTAGATCCTCACTATCCCATCCTTTGTGATATTTGCTTCCCCTGCACTAGTCAAGTGATTGTGGCGGCTCGTAAAAAACGAATTCCTGTATCAGTAAGAGTTATCAGACCTCCTCTAAGTTTCAAATCCAACCGCCATCGCATCATTGCTTGCGAGAACTGGGATGTAATTGTGCAATATGCTAGTGCTGATGTTGTTCTGAAGCTATGCAGTATTCCTTGGTTAGATGAAATTCCTTGTTTCGACTAGATTGGCTCGATCAGGAAAGAGATAAGCAGTCCGCGCTGCTCTTTTTTATCGGATTAGCTCGGACTGCTTGTTTTATTGTTGAGGCTTAGCTTTCATGTATTGTTTTGGCTTGCCAATCAATGCTGCTACTTCTTCAGGGGTGTTGAATCTAGACCATGCATTACCATGTTTGCAGTTTACATAGGTAGCAAAACGGGTCAGGGTTCCGCTTAGTAAGCGTAGTAGCATGTCCAATGCTTCATCAGCGATACGGTGATTGATGGACATCGACTGAGCATTGGCGATCGCCGCTTCTTCGCAGGATAGTACTTTCTGGGTTGACACTTGCTTCACCAGTAGATCTGGATGTTGCAGGGCTGGTGATGGCAGGGCTGTACAAAATGTGGGTACATGAAAGGCTCCTTCCATATTGTCCGCCGTGGCGCTAGACCCAAGCAGGACTTGTCCTGAATCATAGTGATTGCCGCAGTCCAGCCAGAATGTTGTTCTGCCATTGTCGAGAACTTTGGCAATTTCGACTCTGGCTTCGGCATTGTCCACGGCTCCGATACAGATTGTCAGGTGTCGCCATCGTGACGTTGCCATGTCTGCTCTAAATGATGAGACTATGGCGCTGATTTCAATACCCCATTGCCATCCATACCTTGCGGCTAATACCGATGCTTTGGGAAGCTCAAGGTCGTTAGGAGTAAAGTTTTGGCGCGGTATATTCGTTGCTTCTACCCGATCTGGATCGATGAAAGTAACTGATACTTTTTTCCCTGCTTGTTTTTGTAAATAGGCGATGCGTGGCAAGTTCACGGCTAACCATCCGCCTGTGCCGCCACAGCCGATGAGAATTAGGTCTAGTTCTTCATAGGCGGGTATCAGGATGGGAACGGCTTCGGCAAAGGGTAATAATAGGTTTGACATTACCAATCCTCCACTAAGCAGTCTGTTAGTTGTGCGGGTAACTCCAAGATTCCTGCGGTTGCAGTTTCATAGAAATGCCCGTAAATTCCTACTCGCATCCTGATCTGTGGGTTTGAGAAGATTTCTCCTAGTACTCCATAGATCCGAAATCCTGTCTCATCGCGATTGTCGGTGTCTGAAAAATAGGCTTTCATGCCATGATGGGAATGTATTTCGATGATTGCTTTGCTATAGGTGCTATTGGCGCTATTGTCCAATGGCTTACAGGATGTGGCTGTTTGCTCTTGATCTGGTATTGCGAGCTGCCAATTTCCTTTTTCAAAATATAGGTGGAATACAATCTCTACGGGGTGATTGTTAGCATCACAGGCAATACGTGAGGCTTCGAGCATCTGCTCTACTAGCGATACAGGGACTACGGGGTATGTGAGCTGCACGGATGCGGATATTGCTCTTAGTCCTTTAGCTTTGTAATAGGACACTGGGGCGATCGCTTCTAATCCTTGCCGCTTGGCTCTCACAAATGTGCCATTGCTGCCATAGACATACTCATACATTGAGGTGGCGGCGATTTCAGGGAGGTTTGGATTGGTGGCGATGATGTGCTGAATTAGGGGGGGATTGTGCGCGGCTGGCAATACAAAATTTGAGGTTGCTACGTGTTTTTGGATATGTTCTAATAATTTCATTGGTTGATTACCATGTTGATCGCTACCTGCACGGAACTGCCACATTGGACTAGATCGTTGAGGGGATAGCGGTTGGATTTCTGCAATTGGATCAGTTTTTCGCGGATGTCTTCTGGATGAGTATTTGATTTGCCATCCACAAGATGATTGTTAAATGGTGCAGTCATGAACATCTGCCATGCTTTAGATAGGCGCTCTATCCCTTCTGCATAGTTGCTGAGATTATTCTCAACTCCCATGCAAATCCTGCCATCTCCATAGATATTTGGTAATGGCACATGGTAAATGGGTGCTTCGGCGGCAAAGGTTTTCTGCTTGGTTGCCCAGATATAGCAAGTGTCACCGCAAAGCATAAACACGATTCCCATCATTGGAATGGTCAGGGAAATTGGCTCTCCGCTTTGATTTAAGTTGATGAAGGTAAATGTCCGTTTTGCAGGTGGCATAAACTGCACATACCAATGTCCTTGACGACAAATACCCAAGCGTTTTACTCCATTGGGTATCCATCCTGAGTCAATGCGTTCGTGCTGAAAGGCGGCTCTTACGGTGTCAGGGGATAGAAATTTATAGGTTTCTTTCTCTCCCTGTCGATATTGAAAGCAGTAATGTCCTCCTTTCAAAAATAGGAGTTTTGCCTCTGCTTCGATTAATGGATAGCCATCGGGTTTTAGGGCATCTTGGAGTGGGTCTAGGGTTAGCATTTCTGTTTCCTCATGCTGCTAGATAGTGGTTGTGTATTTTTGGATTTGGATCTTTACATTTGTTCCAGAGCTTGACCACCTTGATACAGTTGGCGGTGTCTTGATCTAGCCATTCGATAAATTCTCGATACTTTTGCATGATCGTTTGGGCTTCTGTATAGGCTTCTCTTAAGGTGTCTATTACTTCTACTGTCCAATGTGCGTCTATGATGTCGTTTTCATAGGAGATGTCCAGCCATAGATTGCCTGTGGATTGGGTGAGCATGTCGATGGCTGTGGGTAAGAGAGTGATTTTCCCTCTTACTTTTTTGACGGCTTGGCTTAGTTTTTGGTAATTGATGTAACTCACCGCAGGGGGTAATTCTTGTCCCAGTTCTTCTTCTAGGTCGTTCCATGGTTCGTTATCCAATCCATGAATTAAGCTCATCAAGAATTTCTCGGTTGCACCTAATTCTTCAAAGTTGTCGTAGTACCATGAAGTGCCTAGTGGTTCTACGGGAATGTAGGATATGCGCTCTGATTCTGCTATCAATAGTGGCAATGGGAAGAATTGTTCATCTAGTAAAGTCAGAAATTCTAGCTCTTTCTCACTATAAGTTTCAAGGCTAGTAACTTGAATACTAGCCTTTGACTGGTGATATTCATCTGGATAGTAATGTTGATACAGTTGCAGCATTGTCGCCCTTTGCTGGATTGCTTCGAGGTACTCCACCGCTTTATCGACGGTGCGTGCTGCTAACCACTCGAATTTGGTTTTGTCCATCTCAGAATCCTCGGATTGTCATTGGGGCGGCGATCGGGCTGGCTTTTTTCAGGTTGTCGATTGTCCTTTGAATGCATAGACTCTGTTTTTGTAATTCTTTGCTTGTTTCGTCAAAGTCCTCTAACCCGATTTCACTTAGCTCGATTAATTGAGTCCCTTGCTGTTGGTACTTTTCAATTTCCCAGAGTATCTCTAGCAAGGGATTGATTTCTTCGGGTACTTTCATCAAACTAGCGATCGCTGTCTCGCTCATGTCGTTCCTTTTGTCCCTGCGAGTTTACAGACATCCACGAGGATATCGCCGTTGGCTTGCACGGTTCTTTCGATTTTCGAGTTCTTGATTCCTTCAAAATACAGGCTGAGAGTAGCCCTAATTTGTTCGTCACTGCTGCCAATTTCAGGTGGGACGGGAATCGTCTGTCCTTCAATCTTGATGTTATAGTTCACTTCTGTTCCATTCATAATAGTGCCATCTGTTCTGATTTTGTCGATACTAGGGATCGTTTGGTGGTTGTGATTAGTTCTGGCTTTTCTTCTTCAACCATTGCAGTTGGTTCTTGGATTGCCAACTGACTGGTGGCATAAGCTTGAACGATCTGGGCTAGGGGCAAAGGAATTGGCACTAACTCTTTCAATCTAATCGTCTGAATCAATGGCATGCCCTGTTCACGGCAAATGGAAATTATCACCATTCGCTCGGCTGAGTCTGCTTCTGGCAATATCTCAATGCACAGCTTTAGTCTGTCTTTGTCTAAGTCAATTGCTGGGTTGGTCATGGCTTTTTCGCTACTGGAATTATGGCTATCTTCGTTAGCAATGGCGCTAGCCGTTTTTAATAAGCATTAGTTGAATTAAAAAAACAGCAAAATCCTCATATTTGAGGATTTTGCTGTTTTTTCGCTCGATTAGGCGGCAATTTGTCTATACCTTGGTTTCGCTTTAGACTTGATGCCAACTGGAATTGGGATTCGGGCTGGGAATA
Source organism: Pseudanabaena sp. CCNP1317 (assembly GCF_034931345.1). Lineage (NCBI taxonomy): Bacteria > Bacillati > Cyanobacteriota > Cyanophyceae > Pseudanabaenales > Pseudanabaenaceae > Pseudanabaena > Pseudanabaena sp. CCNP1317. The sequence continues at coordinate 6,085 of NZ_JAYGIF010000115.1, forward strand.
CGCGCAAACGTTCTTCTGTAAATACTCTGAACTTGGCGGTGTGATGTCTACCGTTATCATTGACAGTCAGATACACTCGCTCGTCCAGAATTGCTTCGATGGTTGCATCGGGTAGTTCTGGTCGGGGATACAGTGGGAATATATCCTCATGTTCTTGCAAGAATAACTCCACTGTCTCAGCAAAGCGTTGTTTAGTTTGTTCCCTGTCAAAGCCTGTAATCAATTTTGTACCAAGCCATTGGGCGAATACTTTCTGCTCAAGGCTGACTGAATACTTCTTGGCTTGAGCTACCCATTCAGTGCCTTGATTGGTGAATCGAACCGATAGCAAACATTGATAGCCTTTGTGAGTGTAAATCATAGTTACTTTCCTACTTTTTTAGCTGGGCAGGAGCCTTGAGCGATAGCGACTAAAAAAAGCAGAGAGCAATACTGCTCTCTGCTTTTTCAACTAGAAGTCATCATAGAAAGGGGCTGATTCTTGATACTCTTCGTCTTCGGCAGACTTCTTCACAACATCAATGAAGTTTAGAGATTGGGCATGAATCACAGTTCGCGCATGATGCTTCTTGTCTTTCTTGGACTTATACTCTTCTGGTTGAGTCAGAACTCCAGTTACTTCGACGAAGCGCCCAGATTCTGCGCGCTCTTCGGCATATTCCGCAGTTCCATTCCAGCAGACTACCTTTACCCAGAGAGGTTCTTGGTTGATCCAATTACCATCTCTGTCGCGACGAGGTTTGGGCTGCACGGCGAGGCTGAAGTCTAGAACGTCTTTACCGCTGGTTTTGGTTTGACGAATTTCAGATACATTACCGACATAACCAGAGAGGACTACGAGATTAGTAGAATTACACATGAGTTTTTCCTTCCATTTAGGAATCAGGTCATGGACTTCTACGCGATAGCGTATCTTTAAAAAAAATCAATAACTCTCCAATCCATTTTGACTGGTGAGTTATTGATTTTGCGATTTCTAGAATTCCAGTTGGTTGGCGATGTCTTTGGCGATCGCGGCATATTGTCCTGGATGCCGCGATGTCGAAATGTCGATCAGGTTCTGGGCTAGTTCGGTGGTGTATCCTTTTAGCCCTAACCATTCCCGCATCAGTGCTTCACAGACGGCTTTGATTTGTTCAGCGGTCATATTCTCACTGTTGAATTTGGGTTTTGTACCACTTTCATCGGCTCCATACAGCTCAATGCTAGTCTCAATCACTTTGCTGATCTGTTGCTGGGTAATTGCCAATAATGCTTTGAAGGCGGCTTTGGCGGGGTTATCAGGTTTGCTGGGATTAGTTTGAGGATTGGCAATTGGCTTAGTTTCCACGGCTGTGGCTAGATGCCCATTGGTACTAGCAATTTGAGATACATGACCATTGCTGCTGGCAACGGTGGCTAGTTCGGGCTGTACCTGTGGTTGCTGGATAACTGGACTTACAGGTACAGCGATCACTGGGATAAAAGCATTTTTGTTGGCTGGAGTATCATCACTGAGCCATGTCTGAATCAGTTCGGCAAATTTCTTTCCTGGTTTTGGGAAAATGCCGTTGCTGATTTCGGGACATCTGCTTTTGGAGATTGTCAGTGTGTTCTGGTCATCTAGTAAGCCACAGATGTCCAGTTCATATTCGCTGCCTTCCTTTTGAATTGGTGCTGTGCCAATCTTGCGGACACTGGTGATTTTCTGCTTGCCACCAACTTCAGCAGTGTTAAAGTCATACTCGATCTTCGATCTCATTGTGGCAATGATGTGACAACTTGAACTGATAATTTTGTCCCATAGTTGACGTTCGATAGGACGGACTTTTGCCCAGTTCCTTACGTCACTGCCCACTGCGTCTAGTTCTGCATACCATGCATGGGATAGGGAGTCGATGATTAGGTAATCAAATCCTGATTCTTCGGCGCTTTCAATGGCATTGTAATACTGGCTGGGACCAAATTTGGTTAGTTCTAGTGATTTGAAGTTAAACAGGTTGGCATATTTACGGCTAGAACCATATTCGGTGTCGATCAGTCCAATCTTCTTGCCCAATATTGATGCTAGTTGCAGGGCGGTGTAGGTTTTGCCGCAGCCTGGTGGCCCGTACAGCGCCATGCGGAGTTTGATGTTTTCTTTGGTTGCTTGCTGAAATGAGTAGGTCATAGATATTTCTCCTTTTGAGTAAGTGGGTTTGGTAAATACTTGGAATTTTTCCTTGCGAGCCTCGCTAGAGGAAAAGCCAGAAAAGGCGGCGCATCGCGCCGCCTTTTCTGGCTACAAATGTTTGTTTAGATGCTGTATAGACAGTCGGATACTTCACTGTCGTCTGTGAGATCTTCTATCTCCACATAGCGATCGCATAGTTTGTTGATCGTGCTTTCGTAGTTGCTCAGGTTGCCACAGGTAATCAAGATTCCATAACAACTAAATTCATACTTTTTCCTGTCTGTTTGCCATTGCTCCATGAATCTAGATGATGGGTTGTCTAGTCCGTCGGTGATTAATACTACGTCGGCTTTCTTGGTTTGTTCGTGCTGTTGGACTGATGCTAAGGCTCCCGTTAGGGCGGATGTAAAACTGGTACTGCCGCCGTTGTAGAACTTTTCGATGCAGTCAATTACGCGATTGGTGTCGGGGATTTCTCCTGCAAAGTCGTCGATGCGTTCCACTATGTCTGTGAAGTGCAGGATGCGGCAATGGCGCTTTTGACTGACGGCGATACTCAGTAATGCGAGGGCGATTGCCTTGCTCCAGATTTCTGCTTGACCTTGCATCGATCCACTCGAATCTAGACAAATAATGATTGGTCCTCTGGCTAGGGGTTCGCGGCTGATTAGTTCTCGTTGTAATAGCGATCGCTCAATATAGCCTTTGGCGAATATGGGGAATAGTGCGGGTTCGGTAAGCTTGACTAGCTCGCAAGGCAGTAGTCGGGTTAGGTCGTTGCCTGTGGTTACGCCGATGATTTCGGTTCGTCCTTCTTTGACTTTGCTGCGTTGCATCTTGGCAGCGATCGCGATTTTCTTGCCTGCGAGTTCAGCGATCACTTGCAGTTTTGGCGATGCTTGAAGGCGCTGGGCGAGATGGATTTTATCGGCGATTTTGAGTTGGGTTTCGTTGCTGTAATTGCTGCTGCCGCTATAGGCTGATAGACTTTCGGCGATCGCTTGCATTTCTGCTTCGGCTTTGGCTATGCCAATTAGCAGTGCGGTTTCGATTTCGGCATTGCTAATGGAGTCAGCATAAGCTTCACTTGCTAGTCGCGCTTCTAGTCCTTTTTGTTTTAACTGTTGAATCTTTTGCATCAGCCCAGCATTGGGTGTTTGTCCTTGCAATGCTTCAAAAATACCCCGAAGCTGATTTCTGATTACTTCTGGGTCTTCTAGTGGTTCGGTTGGTTCGGGCAGCATTTCGACAATCGCGATACATAGGGCGGTTGTGCCAATACCTGCAAGAAATTCATCTCCATTCAGGCGGTTGCTAAATTGCTGAAATACTTCTAGTTCGCTCATCTGTTGATGGATGGCGATCCAGATTTTGTTTTCGGGTTTGATGGCGCTATCTTGTAGTCGGTTGGGTTGGCGATCGTACAGGCGATGATAGGTTTCGCTGACAAAGGTTTCAAAGTTGTAGACTTTGCTTTCGCCTTCTTCAATCACTTCGCTCAGTCTGGATGATTTTTCTTTGAAGTCATCTACACATAACTCTGTCCATTTCGGGATCACATACACTAAGGGTTCTTGCATTTTGATTCTCTATTAAGTTGAGAAAGATGAGAGAGCAGGTAATCTGCTCTCTTTTGGTTGTTTCTATGCGCCGTACATGATTTCACTAACTTTCGCCAGTAATGGTTTCTTCTTGGTTTCAATTTCAGCGATCGCTTGTTGTGCTTTCTTTGCCCTGTTCGGGTGTTGAGCAATCAGGCTTTGCAGTCTGTCGATCATGTTTCGCATATCGGACAGTACTCCCGAACCTTCGGTTGCCCAATCGTCTTGCTGTTTCTTTGTGCCATAAACTGGACAGTTGCCCAAGTTTGAAAGCTTTTCGGTGATGGCAGCGAGGATTTCTTGGGCTTGGATATTCACGGGGTTGCCCACTTTGGCGACGATTTTTCTGATCAGCGCTTGTTCTCTAGGATGATTCCAGATCACATGGTTGAGAATTTCAAAGCTGTCTTCGCTTACTTCGGGTTCTTCTTGCAAATAAGCATAGGCTTTGAGAATGGTGACAATCTGCACGTATTTTCTGGTACTGACGATGAAGTTTTCTTTCTTCAGTTCCCGTTGCAGGTCAATCAGGGAGTCGATGACTGGGGCGGGGAATGTCACGTTTTTCACAGCGGTTTGCATTTGCTCTAGTTCTGCTAGGCTCAGCATGGTGGTAATCTGCGGTGCGGCAATGTTGCCTGTTTTGCGGAGCAGTAATGTTCGCAGGTCTTCATCGCCTAGATAATCGACCATGTACCGCAGGCTCAGTCGATCCCAGAATGCTCCATCTTCTTCTCCATCTAGGAGTTCGTTGGAACAGCCAATCATGGTGATTAATGGTGATTGCAGTTTGGTTTTGCCGTTTAGAAATTCCCGTTCGTTCATCAGTCCTAATGCGGAGTTGCGGACAATGCTATTGGCTTTGCCAATTTCATCCATTAACGCTAGATGGGCTTCGGGTAACATTGCTTCGGTGTCGCGCACGAATTTGCCTTTTTGCAGTTCGGCAAGGTCGGGCGCTCCTAATACTTCTTCGGCAACAGTAGTTTTGGTCATCAGGTAATGGAAGAAGGTGGTTCCTGTGATTGCGTCTGAGATGGCTTTCGCGAGTTCGGTTTTGCCTGTGCCGGGTTTGCCTCCTAAGAAGATATGCATTTTCGATAGCAGTCCCACCATGATTAGGTCGATCGCTTCGCTGCGGTCTAGGTACACGCTTTTCAATTCTTCTCGCAGTTGTTGCAATTTCGCTAAGGCTGATTTTGGGGTTACGGTCAAGGCGGTGATATGTCCATTGGTCTGCGCGATTTCGGTTGCCATCATTGTTGAGTTCCTCTTAATCTTTGATTTTGAATGGGGAGTAGCGCGTTGGCTACTCCCTAGATACTTCGCTAGAAGCCGAGATCGAATAGGTTGTCTGAGTTCTCGTCTGTTGTTTCTATTAGGTTGGTTTCTTCTAGTTCAGCGATGATTTCTTCTGTTTGGGTGAGTTCTTCCTCTGGGATTTCCACTGCTGTAGTTGTCGCAATTTCATCCAATACGTTTAGGCAACGTTGGCGCAGTTTGGCAAGTTTGTCGGTCAGTGCATCAGAGCGAAATTGCAATAGCTCAGATAGCATTTTGGTTTTGTCTTCTACTTCCCGATATACCTTAAGTTGGTTCTTAAGGGTGCTGCCTTTTGTCTCTGATACTTTCTGAGGATCTAGCAGCTCGTCTAAGTAACTGGACATTGACTGCACTTCCTTTTCCAAGGATTGTCTGGCGATGATGTCCATGTCGCCGATGCCTGCGATCGGCATCCAGCGAATGTTGTTTTCTTTGTGAATCAGGGGTAGTAGTTCGCGAAAGGCGGTTAGTTCTAGCCGATAACTACGCGCAACAAAGTATGTGCCACCTCGTTCTCGAAATGGTACTCCTGCTTTTTTGACGAACTCCGTCAGCATGGCGCGGATTTCTTTGCTGGTGATTTCTTGGCTCCATGCATACCATTTGTCGAAGGTGGTTCTGGCTATGTCAATCAGCGATTCATTTTCATAGCTCCAGTCTTCTTGGTTCCAATTGGTTGTCTCGTTGCTCTTATCAAAGCTATAGGAGGCGAGTTGGTTATAGCGCAGCTTTTTGTCTTTCTCGTTCTTGTTCTCTAGGACAAATCCATAGACCAGTACTCCGTTATTGGAGATTTGACGGATGAGGAGGTTTTGATTGCTCAGTTGAGTTTGAGTTTTGGTGCGGGCATTTTTGAATGCACTAAGTTTATTAGGAATTTCGGGCAAATAACTGAAGTTGAGGTTGACTTGCTCTGCGGCTCGTTTTAAGGTGGCTTCGCTTAGTCGGGTTTCGGCACTGATTGACCATGCGATCAGGTCGCCTAAGTATTCGGCTCCTTTGTCGATCAATGCTTGCTGAGTGGCGATCATCGCTGCTGTATTCATGGCTTTTATTCTCTAATTTAGGTATATATGAGCGATCGCCTTTTGCAGTCTGCTAGGCGATTATTTGGTAATAGTGAATTCGGTAGCGATTGCTTTGGAGCTTGGGATGGCTCTGCTTGACTTCTGTTTACTTGATTCCCGACCCTAGTTTTCTGGTGGGTTCGGTACTCACATGAGCTGCTTCTAGCAGTTTCTTGATCTCTTGTGTATAGGGAGAATCTTTAAACAGGTTTTCATTGAGATCTACCGTTCCGTCACTGCGAATTGTCAATGATGGGTCAAATTTGGCGTGAGTTGGTCGATCGTGATGGCATTTGAATTCAGCTCGAATATCTCCTACAAATAGATAAGAGCCTTCTTTGCTCCGAGAGCTAATAATCTTTTTCAATTCCCAATGATATTTGCTGCAAATCTTCAGCATGGTTTTGATTTGATGGATGTTGCCTTTGATATTTTTCATGCAAGCTTTGCTCCTTGATAATCGGCTTCACTTTCGTCGCTATTTCAGGTAGTCCTAAAAAGGAAAGGATGAAGGAAAATATCTAGAAGGTTGTTACAGATTAAAGCAATGTCAGAGTCAAAGCCATCATGTCCATCCTGCCAGTCCGTATCAGTGGTTAAAAACGGTAGTACTCGGCATGGCAAACAAAATTATAAATGTCGGGACTGTGGTCGTCAATTTGTAGAAAATCCACAGTGGCAGAGAGTTTCAGAGCGTATCCAAGACACTTATGACCTTTTAGAGAGACTACTGCTAGAAAAAATCCCACTAGCTGGAATAGCCAGAGTCCTCAAGGTCTCAGAGGGATGGTTGCAGAGTTACGTCAATCATAAATATGAAAACGTTCCTCAGCAGGTGGAGGTAGAACCAAAACCAAAACGCCGTTTAACCGTACAGATGGATGAATTGTGGTCTTTTGTGGACGACAAAGGCAATAAACAGTGGGTATGGCTTGCCATTGATGTCGAGACTCGTGAAATTGTCGGTTGTTATATTGGTGATCGCTCTGGTGACTCAGCTCAAAAGTTATGGGAATCGTTGCCTAGTGTCTATCGACAATGTGCGATTATTTACACTGATTTCTACTCGTCTTATCCAGTTGTTCTGCCCAGCAAACGTCATAGGGCAGTCGGTAAAGAAACGGGAAAGACCAACTATATTGAGCGATTCAACTGTACGTTACGTCAACGAGTATCTAGACTAGTTAGAAAGACCTTATCCTTTTCTAAGAAGTTGGAAAATCACATTGGAGCCATTTGGAATTTTATTCATCATTACAACGATTCTTTACCTCCGTGTGCATCCTTTCCTTTTTAGGACTACCCTATTTCACAATCGCGTAATAGTATCTGCAAATGGTTTTTAGCTATTTGTAGATCCATAGAGGTCTTCTTTTTTCTGATACTCTTGTCGAGCTTGGATTGTAGAGAAACGATTAGATTTTTTGTTTTTTGGACTTCTGATTCAATCTTTGCGCGATTAAAAGATTTACCAAATTGGTTTGTTGTCATATTTTTGAACCTCGCAAATAGCTGTTAGCGATTAGCCAAAAGCTATTTGCCATTTGCTTCTACGCACTGATACTCTTCTGCTTCTTTCGCCAATATTTGCGCTGGCGACGGGTTTGGATATGGACGATTTTGGGATGCTTTTCTTCTACGTGATGCTGTTCTGGATGGATAGCGATCGCTAATAGCAATAGTCCACACAATACGCTTTTGTATCTTTTTTGGGTCATTTTTGACTCCATAACAAATTAGCCTCCTGATATACATCGGAGGCTTTTGAGGTTGAATATTGGGGTTGGTGTTAGTCTGGTCGATCTACTGCAAATTCAGCGTGAAGTCTAGTTTTATTAGCTTCATAGGCTTGTTTGGCGGTCAGGAATGGATGGGCGATTACATAGGAGCTAAAGCCGCCATCGGTGCGGATAAAGCAGACGACAACTTGATTGTCGGGCTTGTATTCCCTAATCTGTCTTTTCTCATCCTTTTGAAATGGATTTGGTTGTCCTGATTCGGTGGCGATGCGATCTGCTATGGCTTGGCTCAGGTAGCAACCATAGCTTTCGGAGTTCAGCCATTTTTGATAGGGACTGATGCCGATTTGCGATTCTTTCGATTTACTGACATCGATGACGATCGCTCCTCTTCCCTCGCTTTCGTAGCCATGCCATGCTACTGCTAGCAGTAGCTCTAGGTTCACACGAATAAATTCTACATGGCTCTGCCTTGATTCACTTCCAGTTGGTAAATCCGACAGATTGTATTTCAAGCTCATTGATTCAATCCTTCTCCTCAAATTAATTTTCTATAAAACTCCTGCTAAGGATTTTCAGCAAGCTTTACGACTTCAAACATGCATTAACCCCATACTTAGTCTGGCAATTATAGTTTTTTGTTTTCTGCAAAAAATTTAGGCTAAGACCAATATGTATAGAAAAACATACTTTTCATGCACATTTCTCAATAAGTTAAACAACGCAATGTTAATGTAGTGGCACTTAGCGCGATCACAACGATAGGCAACCAACGACGCGATGAATATACCGAACATCAATGAATTTATTTTTTTAGGTTTGATGATTATTCTGAATACAGCGATAATGAATTCGACTGGAAATACTTAGGCTATAATCAACAAAATCAGTTTACCCTAAGTTATGAGTCCACTTTTTACAGCCTCCAGTGAAGATCTTAAAAGACTAAATGCTCAAGAAGCGGTAGATTTTTTTCGTAAGCTTTTGTGGGCAGAGGCAAGACATATTAATTTAACCGCAAATAAAGTCCATGTTTCTGAAAGAATTAATGTTGCAGATGGAGGGGTAGATGCAGCAGTTGAAGATTATGATGGAGAAATTCAGAGTGGTCTTATTAAAAAGGGGCTAACCTGCTATCAAATTAAGACTGGCGACTCGTTTAAGCCTTGGCAAGAAGCTGAAATGAAAAAAGAGCTTTTTGGTGAACCTAAAATAATCAAAGATCTTAAAAATCCAAAAGGAAAAGGAAAAAAAGAGAATTCCGTACCTATAGAGAAGGACAGACTGGGAGATAGTGTTAGAAATTGTCTAGATAAAGATGGACATTATATTATTGTATGTTTTGGGCAGGATCTTGTCGAAAAAGATCGCTTAGAATCTATTAGAATTACTGAAGAATTGTTTAAACAATGTGGTTACAATAGCCCGAAAATCGAGATATGGGGATGTAATAACATTCTAGGATTTGTGGATGTTTTTCCTTCTTTAAAGATGGAATTACATAAATTTGATTATAGTCAGTATAATTTCAAAACGCACAAGCAATGGTCTGAGTCAGATGAAGAAATGCGCCTAGAATATGAGATCAGTGCAGATTTCAACTCTAATGCGGCTTCGGTTCGACAAGCTCTAAGAGACGATAGTTCAAGACACATCAGAATTATTGGAGAGGCAGGAAGTGGAAAAACAAGGTTTGCTTTTGAATTAACAAAAGAAGAAGATCTAGAGTCCCTTGTTGTGTATTCGCTAGCGGATGAAGTAAAACAAATAGCTAATTATTTGTGCTGTCAAGATAACATTCCAGAGATAATTCTTGTAGTTGACGAATGTAATACGACAACAAGCGAATCTGTTTGGAAGAGTCTTAAGAACTTAAAAACTAAAGTCAAACTGATCAGTATTTATAACCAGAATGAAAGTCAAGATTCTAGGATTGAATATATTAATCCACCAAGATTATCGACTGAACAGATTGAGAAGATAATCCTTTCTTATGGAGTACCACCAGAATCTGTTATGCGTTGGGTTGATTTCGCTGGGGACTCTCCAAGATTTGCACACATGATTGGACGCAACCTAAAGGTGAATCCTGATGACGTTTTTAAAAACACTGAAACCTTCTATGATCGCATTATAGCTGGATATGAAAATATAAATAATGAGAAATTTGATAAAACAAAAACAGTAGTTTTACACCTCGCCTTGTTCAAAAGATTTGGTTTTAGACAATCAGTTGCTAGTGAAGCAAAAGCAATATCGAAAATTATTGAAAGAGGTGATAGCACAATCGGTTGGATACCATTTCAAAGGATTGTTCAGGATCTTAATTACAGGAAAGTCTTGCAAGGTTCCACAACTCTATATATCACGCCAAAAGCTCTACATGTATACTTGTGGACTCAGTGGTGGAAAGATTATGGAAATGAATTTTCTCTTGATAATTTCTTGTGTGAGTTACCTCAAACCGAACTTCGAGAGTGGTTCTATGAAATGTTTATCTATGCAGCCCAATCTCAAACTGCTTCTTCAGTAGTGAAGAAGTTATTAGAAGAGGGGGGGATTTTTCATGATGATGAGTTCTTGAGAAGCGAATTAGGAGCCAACTTTTTTTTCGCGATCGCCCAAGCTGATCCCAAAACAGCTTTGAAATACCTACAGAGAAAGATTGGTCGTCTTGGCAGAGATGAACTTTTACTCTTGACGACAGGACGTAGACAAATTATAGGGGCATTACAGGGAATAGCGGTATGGCAAGATCTATTTGATGGAGCCGCTAAGATATTGCTTCAGTTAGCAGAAGCAGAAAATGAGGGATGGTCTAATAACGCAACAGGAGTATTTTGCGCGTTGTTTGCCTTTGGCTATGGCGCAGTTGCGACAACAGAAGCATCTCCTAAACAGCGTCTTCTTTTGCTAAGAGAAGTTTTAAACTCTGAAGTTCCTGACCGTAGAAGTATTGCGATCAAAGCTTGCAGTGTAGCCTTAAGATCAGATCAATGGTTTATGAGATCAGGTGTAGAACATCAGGGATTACGCCAAGAGCCAAAACTTTGGTCGCCACAGACTTATGGAGAAGTTTGGGAAGCATACCAAGAAGTTTGGCAAATGTTGCGCGAAAGTATTTCTAACCTGTCAGATTTAGAACAAAAACAAGTAATTGATGTGATACTTAATCGCGCAAGAGGCGTGGCTAAAATTAATACGTTATCTCCAATAGTTGTAGATACATTAAGGGATTTATCGCAAAACCCCAATGCTGAGATTCGGACACTTACCCAATCTGTTAACAATATTATTAGATATGAGTCCAAAGAAATGTCCGCAGAGAATCAGAAGCTCTGGATAGACTTACATAATGAGTTTTATCACAATGATGATTTTCATACATCGTTGAAATATTATCTATCATTGAGTGAATGGGATGAGGCTCTTGATATATTAGATGGCTTTTCAAATCCTGAGATTTCTGACACAAGTAACCAAAACTCAGATCTCGCAGATGTCAAACGTAAGCGTGATGAAATCATTATCTCTAAACTAGTCGAATTAGCTAATGCTTGTATCTTGGATACTTTTCTTTTTGATGCAGAGATTGATTGGCTAGTAACAACTAATGAATTAAATATGTATCAATTTGGGCTTGAAGTTGGTAAGCGTGATGACCAATTCTCATTACTTCAGAAAATTTTAAATGCTCAACGTAACTCGCCAAATATAGAATGCTTATTCTTAAGTGGCTATTTTCAAGCTATTTTTGAAAAGGATGTGGATCTTTGGGAGAAGAACCTAGATGCTCTTGCTAAAGATGAGAAGATGTCTGTTAGAGTTCCTGAAATAACTAGACGTTCTGGAAGGTCGGAAAGATCGGCACTGCGAATTCTTGATCTTGCGAGAAAAGGAGTTATTGACCCTTCTCAATTTTCAATAATGACAATTACAGTTCAGGATATGACTGAAAACGTTTTCTTGCAATGGCTAGAATTTCTTCTGAGTATTTGTCATCCTTACTCACCATCAATCCTTTTAAACTTGTTTTACTCGCGCTATATTCATGACCATCATTCCCATTCTCTCTCTGTGCATCCAAGTGAAGACATAACCTTTAGAGTTCTGAATAATTATTTAGAACCTCAAAAAAATTTAACAAGCACTAATTATGGTGTTGATAGCTATCAATGGGCAAAGATTGCTAGATTTTATCTTGCTCTTTACCCCGATCAAACCACTAAAATTATTACTGAAATATTTAAAAATTTTAGTAATCTTGATACTGGATATAATGCCGAAATTCAGAAGCTTCTAGTTGAGATTGTTAATAATAACCCTAAAGAAATTTGGGATGTATTAACTCAGTACATTGAACCAAGATCTAACACTAGAGCATTTCGTATTACTAGATGGCTAAGAGGTTATGGGATTCCCCCTGTTACAACTGCTTCAATGATTCAATCTTTCGATCCAAATGATATCTGGAATTGGATTGATAACAATCCAGAAGAAAGAGCAAGCTATGCTGCATCATTTGTACCAAACCGTTTGTTTAGAGAAGATGGGAAAGTTTGTTTTGCAAGGGAGATTCTAGTTCGTTATGGCAATCAGGAGAAAGTCAAAAATTCTTTAGTTTCTAATTTCTCAACTGATGGTTGGTCGGGATCAGCTAGTATTTTTTATCAGCAAAAGCGTAAGTCACTTTTAGAGTTTAAGGAAGGTGAAGATAATGCTAATGTTAAGGCTTGGATTGATTCCTACGTTGATATACTTGAAAAATATATCGAAGACGCAGAAATTAATGAAGAAAGAATGGCTATGTAATCAACACTTCTTATGCGGGTCTATTACTTTTATGCAAATCATTATGGGTTGTGATGATATTTTCTATTGCACAGCTATCTTTCACTTCTTGTTAAAGATAGAGTATTAATCAAGATACTTTGGTTAGGAATACTTGCAGCAAATGCTTTTAACTCGGCTAGTGCTTGATGCGATTTTGCAAGTTTTTTTAAAACTGCTTTGCATTTAATATCAATATCTAAAGGCAAAGTTGGTAATACGTTGTCCATTAATAGAATTTTTCTTGTTCTAAGGATTATCTAGTAAAGTCATAGCACAGGAGTAAACATCCGCAAAGGGAATACTTACTCCAATGCTTAATTAATTTAGAACAATGTTAATTGTTCTCTTTTCTCATGTGTAGACTTTTGTGGAATCATAAGTTGCTTACCTACTGTAAATTCAGGCATTGACTTGAATACCTTCGATTCTGGAAGCTGCAAAAGCCGATCGCTACTCACAGGCAGATCTCGATCTCCCACAAGCTGCGCGATTTGCTCTAGCCATTTCTCTGTTTCATCGGCTACCCAATCCTCAAAATGTCTCTGCCTCAGTCCCTCGATGATCGTTGTTGATGGTGGCTCTAGTTGAGATGCCCTAGAGTCTCTTTCCCAGAAGATTTCTCGCGATTCTTCCAAGTCTTCTCCTTCTAAACCATAGTCAGCTACACTATCGTCTACAGGGGATTCATGGGCGATTGCATCAAACATCTCCTTCAGGAATCCTAACCGATTTGATTTCTGCTCGTATTCTTGTGCTTGCTCAAAGGGTTGACTGACTCGGTTCTGGAGAATTGGCAGTTCTTGTCGGTCTCGTTCGAGATTTTCTTGGGCTGTGGTTAGCTTGGCGGCGATCGCATTCCTCACCACATGCAATAGCGAACTAAAGGGCTGCTGACATTCTGCATTAAATTCATAGCCTGAATTGATGCTCATACCAATATACCCATTCACCTCTGAGCCAAATCTGCTCAGAAATACATTCAGCCCTGCAAATTGTCCAATTTGGATGTGGGTCAATCGATAGCTCTCTTTCAACCTTTGCACTTGCTCGGTAATGTGATGATCAATGAGTACGGCTTTATCCAGCATAACTCCGCGATCGCTGATAAATTGTTTCAGGTTGGCTTGAGATACTATGGCTAGGTCTGATTGAATGCGCTGAATGCTGGCGGGATGGTTAGTATTTACCATGTCAGTTAGGTACTGAATCTTGGATTTATCCCTGAATTGCCTGTCGTTATAGGCTTGCAATTGCATTCCTAGTCCTTGTAATTCAGCTTCGAGGGTAGCCCGTTCCATAATCAGCGGATCGCCCGATGCGATCGCTTTCATTTGGGCGGCATTGAGGACTGTCTCATCAATGTCTTCAATGGTGCGATGGGTGCGATCACCCGACATCACCTGCGAAATCATCCGTTGTTTGTTCTCAATCGCTTGCCACAGAAATGAATCAAATCCTGCTTGGTTGTTTCTACCTTCAGTAACATAACGGAAGATAAAAACATCGCTCCATTCATTGCCCTGACGCACTCCTCTCCCTTCTCGCTGTTCGAGATCCGATGGTCGCCACGGGCAATCGATATGATGCAAGGCAATCAGTTTGCTTTGCATGTTCACTCCCGTTCCCAGTTTTGATGTGGAACCAAAGACAATCCTAATTCTGCCTTCGTTGATTGCTTCAAACAGTTTGGCTTTCTTAGTATCGGTATCGTAATCATGGATAAAGGCAATCTGGTCGGCAGGTATGCCCAGTATCACTAAGGTGTCGCGAATATAGCAATAGCTATTCCACCTGTCTTTTTTGGGTGCGTTGCGATCGCAGAAGATTGCTTGAGTGCCTTTGGCGATCGCGGTAATTGTCCAGATTTGCCAGACATTCCATGCACAGGCTAGCAGTTTGTTGTTAATCCATTCACTTGCATTAGGCGATACCAATTTGGTGTGCATACAAGCTTTGGCTCCATCGCCTGTGATTTTGAGCATGTTGTCAATTTCGGGTTTGACTTTACGTTTTGCCACTGCCTCAGCGCGATCGCAGAGTTTGTCCATATAGGTGATTTGCTCTGACGATGGTTTGCAGGACATCACATGGTAATGGGGTTTAGGAGTCTTGACTTCGGCAAGGGGTGAGGTCTGGATATCGGTGACTTGACACCACATTGCCATTAGTTCGGGCATGTTCACGAATTCACGTAGGCGTGTTTTCGATTTCAGTTTGCCTGTGGGACTGATTTCTAAGGCGGTGCTGGTTTCACAGAATCTTGAGCAGAAGCTGTCGAAGTGGGTTAGTCCTTGCTGTTGCAGCAGGTCTAGTTGCAAATAGCGCATCCAAACATCCATCTCAGCCATGGTGTTGCTTAATGGAGTGCCCGTAGCAAAGATGACTCTTTTACCGTTGGTGAGCAGGTATCGCACTTTCATGAAGGAGTCATGGGCGCGTTGGCTGTAGCCTGTGGGAATGCCAGCCACATTGTGCTGGGTGGTCAGGATTTGCAGGCGTTTGATTTGCTGTACTTCGTCTAGGAAGAGCGCATCAATGCCCAGTTGCTCGAAGTAAATCACGCGGTCTTTGCGATCGCTGGTTTCGATTTCTTGGATGCGTAATGAGATCTTTTTTCGCATCGCTTCAAGACTTCGGAATACTTGTCTGGATTCTTCTTTGTTGGTTGCTTCGCAAATGGAACTAATCGCCGACATTTGCTCCTCGAGAAACAGAAGTTCGGTTGATTCGCTGATTTGCAGGTTGAAGAATTGTTCGTAGGTGAGGATGATGGCATCATAGTTGTGGGTGGCGATTTGGCTCAGTAGGACTCGGCGGCGATCTTTGGCAAAGTCTTGAGCATTCGGTACGAGAATCTTGGCTTCAGGATAAAGTCGTCTAAATTCTTTGCTGTAGCCTGGCAAAATCGATTTCATGGTTACGTGCATGACTTTGTGAGCCATGCCTTTGCGTTTTAGCTCCATGCCTGATGCAATCATCGTGGCAGTTTTGCCATAGCCAACCCGATGGGCGGCGAAGGATGCTTTTTGCCGTTCGACTCGACGCACGAAGTTGCGCTGATGACTTCGCATCTGAAAGTCGGGAGCCATGTTGGGGAAGGTTAGATGTGATCCGTCATATACGGTGTCGCGGTAGAGGTTGTGGTATTGGTTATAGTGCAGACATAATTGTTCAGCGCGATCGCCTTCACTCCAGATCCATGCTTTGAAAGCAGTTTGGATTTTGTCTTGCATTGTCCGCGATGCTGTGGTGGCTTCTACATTCAAGATGCTGATAACGTTGCCATGTTTGTCTTGGATATGGTCATAGATCTTGGGGTCTTTTTGGTTGAGCGCTTGTTCTATGAGTTCAAGGGCGGTGTGGCTGGTGGTTCCCCATTCGGTTTTGTTTTGGGGTGAGTTGATCAGTTTACTGTCGCCTTTGATTACCCAAATGTTGGCTGGGTCGGGATGGAATTTGACGGTGCTGGTTCCTGCATAGCTAAGGAGTTGTTCGCTAAATTCTTTGATGACATCTTCGGGGAGCCATGTCGTTCCTAGTTTGACGCGGATGGTGTTGTGCAATAGTAGGTTTAGCTCGTTGGTGGTCATACCATTGACGTTGATGCCGAGTTTGACGGCGCAGCGTACTTTGATGTCTACGTCTGGGGTTTCGGGTAAACAAGGCACTGGTTGATTGCTGCTGATGGTTTGATGATATTTATCAATGTTCAGCCAGTTGGGGACTCCGTTTTCTTGCCATGCGATGATTTTGTTGAGTCGGTTGACGACGTTGCCACTGATGAATTCTTCTCTGGTTATCCATTCGGCATTAGTGGTTTCTTGTACTGTTGCTGGTGGGATTGTGCCGTTGTAGAAGATGTCGCCTTCTAGTTCGCTGATGACGGTGCTGGTGCTTTTGTCGATGAGGTTGGAGATCCAGTCTAGGTCGATATAGCTTTTAGCATCTAGGCATTGGGCTAGGGCATCTTTGGCATTATTTGCTCGATATCTTGGGGTGGCTCTGACTGTCCTTTGATGGAAGATGGGGGCTTTGGCTGGGCTTTTGCCTTTGCCTCGGTCAATTTCTAATGCTCTCAATCGATAGTAGTTGGGGTCATCGTGGAAAATACCGAGGTTCTCTTTGCTGGTGAAATGTCCGAATCTAATTGCGAACTCATCATATTTTTGATTGAGAATCTGACGCAGTTTGGCTAGTTCTTTTTCGTCTTCGTATTGCTGCATTCTCAGCACTAGGTCTAGGATTTTAGCGACAGACATGGCGGCGCGAATGCGTTGTTGTTGTTTTGCGACTAGTTCTAGCTGATAGTCGGTGCGACGATAGATTTGTCCTTCATGTTCGCAAAAGGCGTTGGGTAGCACTTTTTGTAACTGCGGTGGGATCTGAATTACTTTGGTTTGAGTTACAGAGGGTTCATAGAATTTTGCGATCGCTTTCCCAATCTTGCTTATCTCTTTTCTCAGGTCAAAGTTTGTTGGGGCAGTTACTCCTAAATGCTCTCCGCCATATAGTTTTGAGACAGTTAGTTCGCCGAGGATATTGCGGAATTTTAATGGGCTTATAGACATGGGTTTGTTCTCAATTAAAAAAGCGAGTCAATCTTTAAATAGGATTGACTCGCTCGGTAGTTTTGGTGTGGTTACTCTTTAGCCTAGCCGCTAGGCAACCTCTACAAACCATTGATTAATCATGATTGGCTCCTGATTGACTGTGTGTTTGCCCGATGGAACTGTCTTTACCCAATCAGGACATTTATAATTCTTTTGATTCGTGGCTATCTGTTCAGTTTCTGTGAGTTTACGGAAAATAAGAATATCGGCAACTACTTCCGTGTTGGCAAATCTCTTGAAAGCGATGTCTGGCAATCTAATCGCAGTCACTAGCTCTAACTTACTCGCTAGATATTTCCGAAAGCTGGTATTAGAAGCATCTAGGGTGAAACAACTGGTAATCAAGCATATCAATCCATTTTCTCTGACTAAATCTATAGATTTGACTAGGAAATAGTTATGGATGCTTAAGTTCATGTGGGCATACCGTGGATCGTACAGTTTGTAATTGCCAAAGGGAACATTACCGATCGCTAGATCAAAACTGTTGTCACTTAGGCTCACTGTCTCAAATCCCTGAGCGTAAATCAGTGCTTCTGGGTATAGCAATCTCGCAATTTGGGCAGAGATTGGGTCTAGTTCTATGCCGACCCATTGAGAGATCTCTCTCATCGCTGTAGGCTGACATCCCATGAACGCTAGGGTATTGCAAGCGGGTTCAATGATCGCTCCACCTGTAAAACCAATATCACCAAGGAGATCCCACATGGCGCGGATTACTTCAAAGCTAGTTTGGTAAGCGGTTGCGGTTGCGGATTTGGCGGCTTGGATTTCGGCTTGGGTCAATAGTTGACTTAGTTTTTCATGGCATCGATGCTGCCAAGTATTACCTTGATGATTGGCTTTCACCCAGATATCGGTGAGTGTTCCCCATCCTGATGCTTTGGCTAGTTCTACCTGTTGTTGTTGTGTTGCTGTTGATATTGATTTACTGAGGGCGATCGCCTCGACGGTTGCTTCAGCTTTTACTCGCAGGGGACTATCAAAATGCTGCTCGATTTCTGGCGTGATCTCAAATATGGGTTGGTACATTTTTGGCTTTTTCCCTAGTTTTTGTTCTTGGGAACTGGCGCTAGCCATAAAAAAAGAAAAAAGGACACAACTAAAGCTGTCGTGTCCCTTTTCAGATATTTGGTGTGAAAATCGTTACCTTTGCCTTTTTCTCCTTGATTTCTACGCAGCCACCAGTTCGCAAACTATGGTCTTTTGCTGTGTTTTCAGCGAAGCTGTGTATTCACCCACCAATACTTTGGCGGAGTCTTTGGCGACTAGTCCCAGCAGGTATGGCTTTTTCCTGCTTTTACGGATGACTTCTATCTGATATCTGCCATCTTCTTGGCGTTGAGATACAACGATGGGAATACAGGCATGTTCTCCATTTCCTGTCCATTTGGTTGATGCGAGTTCTCCATACTGTGCGCCCACTATTTGCAGTCGCATTAGTTGGTTGTCATGCAGGCGATCGCAGATCTCTCGGAGGAACATATTGAAGACTACGCTTGCGGTTCCATGATCGCCGTTGTGACTGGCTTGCCACATGGCGGCGGCACAGGTTTGGGCGGTTTT
Source organism: Pseudanabaena sp. CCNP1317 (assembly GCF_034931345.1). Classification (NCBI taxonomy): domain Bacteria; kingdom Bacillati; phylum Cyanobacteriota; class Cyanophyceae; order Pseudanabaenales; family Pseudanabaenaceae; genus Pseudanabaena; species Pseudanabaena sp. CCNP1317. Next base: position 24,976 of record NZ_JAYGIF010000115.1, read on the forward strand.
CTCGCTTTTGTTGCGTAGGTTCTCGCCTAGTCCTTTTGCCCATTGCACAGCGGCGCGGAGGATTTTCTTGCGAGATTCCCGATCGCTTGATAGTTTCATTGCTTCCCTGATCTTGCTGGTATATTCATCACGACGGGCGATCGCTCTTTTGTAGAGGGTTTCGTTCGGTTTGACAAATAGTTCGCGGAATTCGAGCAGGGTACGTTCGTGTAAATCCACGGGTTGCCAGATCTCATTTACTGACTGAATCAATAAAGAAATTGCGTCGTTGTATTCGCCGTTGGCTTCCATTGCTCGGGCGGGCTGTTTGCATCTCTGCTTAGCATCGTAGTAACTGCCATACACGCCTTGCTTCTTGCGATCAATCAGCCAGTCTAGTTTCGGTAAGCTTTTGCCCACTTCATCGAGAAAGGTTTGGTCATGGCTGAGGTCGGATTTGAGCCGATCTACGGCAACTTGGACTTCTTGGGCTAAGCCTGTGATGTACTGGTGCTGTCCTGTTGCCCATGCGGTGGCTAGGTAATAGGTGATCAGTCCAATTTGGTTTTCGGTGGATCTGAGGGCGACTTCGGCTAATGTGCCTTGTACTGGTACTTTGTCGGGTTTGTAAGTGGTGGGCTTGATGTGATGCTGACGGATTTCTTTGGCGATTTCAGGTAGTTTCTGAACTGATTTCACGCAGAAGGTGTCTCCATCAAAGTCCATGCCGCAATAGTCACGGGCAATGTCTGGATTGACGTACATCGTTCCCTGTTGGTTGAGTTCTTTGATGTGTTTGTTTGTCCAAATCTGTAAGTCATTGCGATCGCGGATGGGATAGCGGAAGCCGACATATTCACCTTCGGGCATTTCGGGGATGCACATTTCGAGTTCTCCAAGTTCGGGATAGGGCTGAGCCATGAAGCTAGAGAAGTTGATGCCGCCACTGGTAGCTAAAGTTAACCACCTCCTTCTAACTAAATCCTCAATCTTCCGCACTATATAGGGATGTTCAAGTAGTTGTCCGTGAATGTCATGTTTGAGGATTTCCGCTAGAATTTTGCCATCGGCTTCTTCTTCGTTGGGTTCTGCTTCTGGATCGTCGGTTTTGACCCATTGCTCTGTTTGTACGAGTTGGCAGAGTTGTTTAATGTCTCTCTGGGCGGCAACTAGGGTTTCGGCTTTGAGTTTAGTAGTTGGTAAGACATCTTGGGCGATCGCTTGTTGGCTGAACCATTGCCAAACGGTGTAGGAGGTTTTGACTCGCCGCTTTTGAGCGAAGTTGACGATTCCTAGTTTCAGGTTGGCTAGTTTGTGGATGGCTAGTTTGGGTTTATGTCCTTTGAAGCAAGATAGGGGCAGGATTAGGTCGATGCCTTTGGGACAGTTTAGGCTGAGTTGTAAGGTTCCTTTGACTACCCATTGATTGGCGATTCCTGCGCGAAACTGGAACGGCGTATTCGCGGGGATTACGAAGTCTTCGCTTTGGCGCAGTTGGTTCAGGAATTCATGACTAATTTTGCCGTGACAGTCATCGGTGCGATGTTCTTTGTCTTGGACAATCTGGATGGTGACTCGTTCGATGCCATAGATTTTCAAGCATTCGGTCATCAGGATCGAGCCGTAGTTGATTTGTCCCATCGCTGTAGGGAAATAGGTGGCAAAGGGGTTGATTCCTTGGCTGAAGAAGAAGTCTCCATGTTTTCTGGCTCCCGATGCTCCTGCTAGTTGGTGTTTGTCTAGCCCTTTGGTTAAGGCGGCGATCGCTTGTTTCTTTAGGGGTGCAATGCTTTTGGTTGCCGTGCTGCGCTTGCTGGCGGATTTGCTGGTTTTAGCGATGGTTTCGGCTTTGGCAATCTTTTGTAAGTAGGTGGAAATATTGCCGATGCTGAGTTTGATGTCTGGATGCAGGGCTTCAAGGAGTGTGTCTCGGAATTGGATTTCGTTATCGACGATCTCTCCTGTGGCAAGGTTAATCTTGGCGATCGTTAGCATCTGTTTATGCTCTCAAAGTAATTTAGCAACTAGATCCAAATCATTGGATCTAGTTGCTTTTGGTAGTTGTTGATGGACTAGGCTGCTTTCTTATTCAGGTCTTGGCGATAAACGACAAATCCATTCTTTTGCAGTTCGTCAATGGTGGTTGGCTTTGATGGTAGAAAGTTGATCTTGCCTTCTTTGGTTGCCAAAATCTTACAGCCATAATGGTTTTGCAAGCGTTGAATCACTTTCTCAATCGGCAGGTTGATATTCGCCAAAGCCCATCCCTTCTTCGCTTGGTACAGCCACATCTTGTCTGTGCTGACTTGTGGCTTACGGGCTTTGGGTTTGCGGCTGGTTTCAACCACTGCATTGCTGGCTACTACTGTCTTCTCCAGTTCCTTGATGGGGATTTGTTCGTTGATATGGACGATCAAGGCTCTGGTGGTTACGTGCAGTTCTGCTTGACTCAATTTGTCAATGATTTTTGTGGCTAGTTCTTCTGGGGTATCGAATCTTAGTTGACGTGCCATGTTTTTAGTCTCCTGACTTTATTTTTTGTGGACAATCGTTCACGGACTTTACGCGCTAGCGTTCTTCTTGCTTGTCAATGCAGATTTCTTTCGTTGATGAATATCTACATTGACGCGCTTGCTTTTCTTGTTTAGGTGGTTAGGTAGAGAAGTAGTTCTTTCTTCTTCAGCTTTCGCCAGTTGGGGATTTTGCGTTCTCTCGCTAGGGGTCTGAGTTCTTGAACGGTCATTTTTGTGAGAGGTTTAGTAGCGCTTGCGATGATTTCTGTATTTGCTTTCTTGACTGCTACTTCTAGTTTTGGGGCTGCTTTTGCTGAGGATAGAACTGGGTTTGTAACTTCTAGGTTCTTGGCTGCGGTTTCTGCTACTGCCTCTTGAGGAGTCAGCAGGAATTGCGGTGCGGTTTCAGTCCCTAGTAATGATAGTAGGGCGTAGATGAGGGCAGTCAAGAGTCCCATTATTGCAATCAGACTGATGGTGATGACGGCTTCGATTGCGGTCTTGGTTAATGATTGAGTTTTCATAGGTTTCCTGATAGGGGTCAATGTTTGTTACTGTTGTTGCGAGTGTTTCTAGCGATCCTTGCGGTTCCAATCGAATGTCAGCGAGATCGCTAGATTGATGTTTAATGTGATTCCGTTACGTTTTTTTTAGAGAAGATCTGGGGATAGTCTTCGGACAAGGTTTCTAGATGTCTTGTCGCTACTTCGCGGCAATGTTGCGGATCTGTGGTGTATTCGTTCATTGCTGCTTTGACGAAGTACTCGGCATAGGTCAGCATTTCTACGATGTTCGGATCTACTTTGGAGATTTGGTCTGGATGCTGAGCGAGGTATTCTCCTAGTTCCTGTACGCTTGCTTGTACTGCGTCGAGAAGCAGATCTTTGATTTGGATTGTCCGCTTTGTGCCATCTCTGAAGGTCAATATTTTTGTACCGTTGCCGAAATCTGTTACTTTGGCTTGCATCGATTTGGCGAGGTCTATTTGCTGTTTTGTAGTCTTCAGACAGCGCGATTTCGATCTGAATACCTGCGCTTGCGTTCTGCCTGTTAGCGAACTTATTGCTACTTCCATAAGATTGTTTTTCCTAATTTGTCAATCGTCACGGACTTCAAGCGTAAGCGCTCTTACTAAGCTATCTGAAAATAATGACTTACAGACTATTCAACCCTTAAAAGCTTTGTTTTCTGACTAGTTTTTTGTATCTACAGATGTGGGAATCATAGATTAAAAAGAAATTATCATATATAATTTTTTAAAATGGTAAAAACCTGAAATATGCCGTCAAATGAATCAATAGACTACAAGCTCGTACTAATCGCACATATCATATGTGCTGATCAACAGATCCATAGTGATGAGGCAAAGGCATTGCATGAATTGGCAGAGCAAGTCAATGCCAATCAACAAACTATTGACGAAACAGAGAAAATATTTTCTCAAGATAAACATCTGATCTCTGTTGAAGATGCAGCTAAGAAAATCAAACCCAATGAAAGATCTGAGTCAATCAGACAGGTTTTAGCGATCGCTTATGTTGACGGCTTTTTCTCGCCACTCGAAAGGGAGATGGTGGAGAAAATTGCAGATATATTTGGCTGTTCACAACAACTACAAGACATTATCGAAGCTGCCGAAGAGTTTAGGGCTAATTGTGTCAATGATGATGGTAGTGAGAATGAGTCATCAAAACTCTCTCTTGGTGCAGTCATTCTAAAAGGGGCTGAGTCTCTTTTATCAAGATCGATTGTTCAAAAATTGGGACAAATTGCTCCTGAGAATATTGGACGCAAAATTGAAAAATTGCAGCGAGAAATCTTGCTGTCGGGTGAAGAGTATGACTCGGCTATCAAGCAATGCGGTGATATTGCTAGGGAAGATTATCAGTTTTCGGAACTGTCCCTAAATAGAACTTTACAATCACTAGACAAGCTAAAGATCAATATTCAAAAACGTCTTTCAGTTGTGCAGCATCAATCAAGTGGAAAGGGGACTTCCAGCAGTGCTAAGGAAGTTTTTGCACTACTGGAAGAAACTAGAAAAGCGTTGACAACTGAAATAATCAAAGAGATCGAACTGTTAAGAGAATCTCTAAAAGCTAAACAGCGTGCGCTTAATCACTTTAGTATTGCTTTTATGGGGAAGACAAAAGCGGGGAAAAGCACACTTCACGCCATTGTTACAGGTGGTGGATGGGAAGCTATTGGCGTAGGGAAACAACGCACAACTCGCTACAATCGAGTCTATGAATGGAAAAACATTCGGATTATTGACACCCCTGGAATTGGCGCACCTGAAGACGGAGGCAGAACAGATGAAGAGGTTGCTCAAAGTGTGATTGATGAGTCTGATGTTATTTGCTATGTCGTCACTAATGACAGCATTCAAGAAACTGAATTTAGTTTTCTAAAAAGTTTAAAAGAAAAGACAAAGCCTTTGATTATTCTCCTAAATGTCAAAAACAATTTGCGAGATTCTAGGCGTTTACAACACTTTTTAAGCGATCCCGATAAGCCATTCACACAAGAGGGGAAAAGTAGTCTTAAAGGTCACATTGAGAGAATTCGCCGTTATGCTCAAGAGCATTATGCCAATAACTACTTCGATGTTATTCCTTCTATGCTTTTGGCAGCCCAAATGTCTCGTGAGCCAGAAAACGAGAAAATTAAAGACAAACTATTTGAAGCTAGTAGAATAAAGGATTTTCTAGATTCTATTCGGGTATCTCTAGTCGAATATGGGACAATTCGGCGATCGCAAACTCTTTTAGGCTCAACAGTGGGAACTGTTGAAAAGCCTCACAAATGGCTTACTAAAGAGGTACAAAAATATCAAGAAATGCTTGAAAGTTTAAGGATAAATCGAAGGAAGGTACTAGGAAAAGTCAAATTAGCTGAACAAGATGCTCTCCTTGGCTTAGAAAATCAAATTGGAGAAGTTTTTCAAGATGTCAGTAATAATGCGGTTACATCTTTCGCCAAAGACAATTGGAAATCCGATCAGCCTACGATGAATAAAAACTGGGAGAAAAAGCTCAAAGATATTCGTTTTTCTGAGCGAATTGGTAATGCCTATCAAAAAGTGGGTGAAGAGTTTAAGAAGGAAGCTTCTGAAATTCTTGAAGAATTAGGCAGAGAATTACAGCTTGTCGCAGATCTGTCAGATGGAAGTTTTAAATTTGATAAACATGATATAGATGGTTCTGTAAAGTCTTATCTGAAATGGGGTGGAATAATAGCAGGTATAGCAACAGGAATAATGTTGTTTACTCCACTAGCCCCTTTTGCCTTAGCAGTTGGACTAATTGGTAGTGCAATGGGAATTATTAGTAATTGGTTTAAGTCAGAAGACGAAAAACGTAGGGAAGCTGCTGCTAAAATAACAAGCTCACTGCGTAGTCAACTAGAAATTCAACAAACACAATTTGCAAAAAAGGCAAAAGATGATTTTAGTAAGTCTTGCAGACAAACTGAAAGAGATATCGATCAATATTTTGAAGAACTGATTGCGGGAGTTGAAGCAATTACTTCTGAACTAAGGACATCACAAGTACAGATTCAAGGCACTGCTAACTATTTGAATCGTGCTTATGCCAAGCGCATTATTGATTATTGCCTGAAACAGTATAACCCTCTTACTGATTCAGGCATAAGCCAAACAATTTTTAAAGTTGAGAGACAGTTTGGACAGTCAATAAACATTCAAACCAAGTCAAACATCAAGATATCCAAGAAATTGCAGGAAGATCTCAAACGAATCTTGCAAGAGGATGTCACCATTCAAACTGTAAATACACAATCAAAATAGGTAAAGAACTATGTCTCAAGCAAATACAGGTTTTAAAGCTGCTGAAGTCGGAGCCAAGATCAAGGGAGGGCTTAGCAAATTAGACAAGCTCTTAACTCAATCAAAAAATGATGAGTTGTCTGCTATTCGTGCAAAACTGCGCGATCAGCTAAAAGAATATCAATCACAAGGGGCGATTAGAGTTGCTTTTATTGGTCAGTACAACGCAGGTAAATCTACAATGATTTCTGCTCTCACTGGACGGCGTGACATTCGCATTGACTCTGATATTGCTACCGATACCACCTCTATCTATGATTGGAATGGCATCCAGATAATCGATACCCCAGGTCTTTTCACCGATCGCAAAGATCACGATGACATTACCTATGAGGCAATTGATAAAGCCGACTTACTAGTTTTTTCGCTTACTTATATGCTGTTTGATTCGGTAACAGCGAAAAACTTTAAGTATTTAGCCTATGAAAAGGGCTATCGGTGGAAAATGATGCTTGTTGTGAACAAAATGTCTGACGAAGCTGGCGAAGAGGAACAAAAGATTGCTAACTATCGCCAGAGTCTAGCAACTGCGATCGCTCCTTATAGTCTTGATGAGTTTCCCTTGTGCTTTGTAGATGCTAAGGATTATTGTGAAGGCATAGATGAAGAAGATAGTTTTTTAACTGAAATTAGTCGTTTCCCAACCTTCACTGATGCACTGAATAATTTTGTAGAACGTAGAGCCTCTTTAACAAAATTTGATACCCCGATCCGTATCGTTTTGAGACAATTAGAAGATGCTCAAAACATCGTGGTGCGTGATTCTGTAAAAGATACAGCTTTCTTTGAATTGTTATCTCGCATTAACCGTTTAGTCCAACAAGATCGAGAACGTCTGCGTACTAAAGTCAAAAGTATTACACTTCGTTTGTCTGCCACAGTCGTAAATGAAGGATCTGATCTAGCTGATTTACTCGGTGTAGAAAAAGATTTTGAATCGGCTGCAAAACTGGTAGAAGCAAGAGTACAAAGCCATTGTGAAAAAGCGGCTGAAGAAATTCAAAGAGAAGTTCAGGCTACTCTAGATTCGACGCAAACAGCAGTCACAGAATTATTTCAAGGTGATTTGTTTAATGCTTTTGAGGCGAGATTATCGACAAACCAAAATATCTCTGTAAAATCTGTAACTGCTAGTTCTGATACTGTCAAGCTACAAAGACAAGTTGAAGTCCTTAAAAAGATTTCTACAAATGTAGGAGGAGAGGTCAGAAAATTAGCAGTAAACTCAGGTGCTGTAGGATCTAGCGGATTTTTAGCGGCATCACAAGTAGCAGGTAGTAGCGCTCATCAAATTGTTTACAACGTTGGTAAATTCATTGGTATTAAGTTTGCACCTTGGGGGGCTGTGAACATTGCGAAAAATATTGCTAATGCTATGCCTTTTATTGGTGCAGCAGTCAGCGCTGTATCTGTATTTATGGATGTGAAAGCTATAGAAGAAGAGAAGAAACAGCAACAAGAGCTACTTGATGCTCGCCTAAATCTCACAAGTCAGTTTGTCTCCATTTCTAAACAGTTAGAAGAACAAGCAAATGAGCAACTCAGAGAGTTTGAGTCACAATTTTTTGGCGATATTGAGAAACAAATTTTAGAAGCTCGTCAGCGTGAAGAGGTAGAAATCAAAAGCTCAAATCATTATTTTAGTGAGCTTGTCGATCTCCGTAATGAATTTCAGATGATTCTGAGCGATATATTTAAATCTGCCAATAGTTAAATAGTTTTTTAGGTAAAAATCTTATTTGATCGCTTCTCTATCTTTGTTCTTGCTTTACCTTTTGATTGTCAGATATTAACTGTAGGGCGCGATCGCAGTTTTTGGCATCTCTCACGGTTACTTGGCTGTGGGAGATCTCTAGTCCTTGCTGCACCAGCAATGGTACATACTGGAATTTACCTTGATTCACGACTTTACTATCCAATGTCAATGTATCGGTGGTCTGTTCCCATGCGGCTCGATATTTGCCTTCATTGCCCTTGCGCTCAAATACGAGTTTGCCATCCTGTGATTCTACATAGTCGCTTTTGATTGCCAAGATTTCCCGCCATTGCGAGGCGACGTGCTGGCTTAATGTGTGATGATCCTTGTGCATTGCTTGCTGTGCTTTTTCGGTGATGCTTTCACCTGCAATAAGGTCTTGAATACGGTCTGTGTATTTCTCACTCTTGCCTAAGTAATCGGCAATGCGACTCCATTCCATTAGTTGCTGAATATCGGCAACGATGCTGTTATCGGCTTTGATCGGTTCTGTTGGGAATGGCACGATCTTGCCATCCACATAGTCGCCCAGTGGTTGAAAGTGCATTCCCCATGTGTTGCTATGTCCTTGAAAGGTGGTCAGTTCTTTGGCGCTATGTTTTTCCATTTGTGACCATTGTTGTTGATAGGCTACATCATTCAGCATTTCTGGAGTGATTTTGTACTGTTTGCCTACTTTAAAGGCGACTTTCTGCTCTCCTGCGATCGCGATCGCTATGTCCCCTTCCTTAAATCCATAGGCGGCATAGGGTTCATATCTCCGCGTCGTGTGACATCTGCCATATCCGCGCATTGCTTCGATACAGGTATTGACTGGCAAGGGATTGACTTCTCCATACATCTTGAGGGGATAAACCATCTTGACGGTTTTTCCTATAATTTTTACTGGCGGTTCTGAATGTAATGATTTCTCTTGCTGTGGGGTTTCGGCTTGGTAATAGCCTTGGGGCTGCCAGTTGAGGGCATAGCCTTTTTCTTGCAAATATGACACCACAAGCTGATCTGTTCCTTTGGCATTCCCCACTAATATTTGGCTGCCTGCGGCGATCGCTTGGTCTAGTAACGGTTGGTAATGGCTGGCAAATACTTGATGCAGATCTTGCTCAATCTGTAATTTAGAGCGGTCATCTCCTTCTCTTCGCCAAGGTCCTGACCCACTGACCATGATCGCATCTTCAGATTTATATTTGCCTGTATTCGCCAGTTCTCCCCAAGCTTGTTCGTATAATCTCGTACTGGAATAAACCGTTTCAGGTGTGGCAGCTTTTCCGATAAATTGGGTGGCGATTTCTGCCATGGCTTTATCCTTGCCAAAGTGACTACGCACTGATTCCCTCAATTGCGATTCTATCTTTTCAAGGGGATTTGCATGAGTGCTGCTTTTCTGCGTCTCCATGAGGCTTTCAGATTGAGTATTAGTTTCAGTCTGGACTGTAGTAGTGGGTGTAGTAAGTGCTTCTCGATCCCGCTCTGGATCGTACTTTACCCCCATAGCGGCGAGATTCTTCCAAGACATTTCAATTAAACTTGCTTTTATTGCTTGCCCTTCGTAGAGATAGGTAATTCCGTTAATTCTTCCTCCTGACTGCACTTGTGCTTTTAATCCCACGTTTTCATCGGCAAGCTTTGCCACAAATTCGGTCATTGTCGGTTGGTTTACGGCAGCTTTGGCGATCGCCTCTTTTAATTGCGGGGTAGCTACAGGATACGTGTAAAAACCTGCAAGATAGCCTTCAAATATAGACCAGTCATACATTTGAGCTATACCGAATCAAGAGGGATTAAAATAGCACCTTCCAAGGGAAATGGAATAGATT